>JAOOML010000001.1 GCA_028409275.1 Prochlorococcus sp. AH-716-I09
TAATTTAATCCAAATATTCATTGTTATGTGTTTTTGTTTAGTTAATTTCTCTCAAAAAGCTCAAGTTTTAGCTCTGACATCTTCCATCAATCATAATTTCGTCTCTTCTGCAGTAAAAAATGTCGGACCTGCAGTTGTAAAAATTGATACTGAGCGATTGGTAGAAAGACAACAATTTGATCCAACCTTACTTGACCCTTTATTGAGGGATTTACTAGGAGAGCCTGGAACTTTACCTGATAGAGAGAGAGGCCAAGGGTCTGGAGTTATTATCAATGATCATGGCTTAGTCCTTACAAATGCACATGTTGTAGAAAAAGTTGATACTGTTTCAGTAACTTTGGCAGATGGAAATATTTGCGATGGTGAAGTTTTGGGAACAGATTCAATAACTGACTTGGCTTTAGTAAAGATTGAAGATTCTACTTATAATAATTTTGCACCACTTGGAAATTCTGAAGATCTTGAAGTTGGTGATTGGGCAATAGCTCTTGGTACACCTTATGGTTTAGAAAAAACAGTTACTTTAGGAATTGTAAGTAGCCTACATAGGGATATTAATAGTCTTGGATTTTCAGATAAAAGGCTTGATCTTATTCAGACTGATGCGGCAATAAATCCAGGAAATTCTGGAGGACCACTTGTTAATTCAAATGGTGAAGTAATAGGAATCAATACTTTGGTCAGAAGTGGACCAGGGGCAGGTTTGGGTTTTGCAATTCCTATTAATTTAGCTAAAAATGTTTCTGATCAGCTTCTTCAAAATGGAGAAGTAATACATCCATACTTAGGTGTTCAATTGATCTCTTTGAATCCTAAAATTGCTAAAGAGCATAATCAAGACCCTAATTCACTGGTTCAATTGCCTGAAAGAAATGGAGCTTTAATTCAATCAGTATTACCTAATAGTCCTGCTGAAAAAGCAGGTTTAAGAAGAGGAGACCTAGTAATAGCAGCAGAAAATATTTCTATAGAAGAACCTAAAGCTCTTTTAGATGAAGTAGAAAAAGCTCAGATAGGAAAAGTATTTCTTCTCAATGTCTTAAGAGATAACAAAGAGATACAGATAAATATCAAACCTGAACCTCTTCCAGGTTTGACATAAATCACCGATTGAAATTTAATAATCTATAAACTTAGTTAAAAAGATTTTGGATTCACAAACTCAAATGAAACAAATAGTTGCTGATGCAGCAATTAAGGAAGTAAAGAGTGACATGATACTCGGATTAGGATCTGGATCTACAGCTGCACTTATGATAAAAAGCCTCGCAGGTGAGATTCGTTCTGGAAAATTGCAAAATATAAAAGGCGTTGCAACTTCCTTTCAGTCAGAAGTTCTAGCTCTCGAACTCAATATCCCGCTTATTGATTTATCTTCTACATCTCAAATTGACTTAGCTATTGATGGGGCAGATGAAATTGATCCAGGATTTCAACTAATTAAAGGAGGAGGAGCATGTCATGTTAGAGAAAAGTTAGTAGCATCTAAAGCTGATCAATTATTAATAGTCGTTGATGAAACTAAATTAGTAAAAAATTTAAATAAATCTTTTCCTTTACCCGTGGAGGTGCTTCCAAATGCTTGGAAGCAAGTTCAGGACGTAATTTCAGAAATGAATGGCAAATCTATCTTAAGAATGGCTACAAAAAAAGCTGGCCCAGTAGTCACTGATCAAGGCAACTTAATTTTGGACGTATTATTTAATGATGGTATTGAAAATCCAAAAGACCTTGAAATGAGTATTAATAATATTCCAGGAGTATTAGAAAATGGATTATTTGTTGATCTTACAGACAAAGTTTTGGTTGGCAGGATAGATAACGATATCCCAATCGTTTACTCTCCCTCAAAAGCTAGCTAATTTTTAAATCTTATTTGTACTGAATTAGCATGACTATGTAGGCCCTCACTTTTTGCAAGATTAATGATATCAAGACAATTAACTTTTAAACTTTCTTCGTTAAATTCTATTATTGAAGTATTTTTCATGAAAGTTTCAACTCCTAAAGAACCGCTAAATCTGGAATTGCCAGATGTGGGTAAAGTATGATTCGGTCCAGCTAAGTAATCTCCCACAGCTTCTGGAGTCCATTTCCCTAGAAATATTGCTCCTGCATTTTCAATGCCTTCAAGTATCTTTTTGGGATCATAAGCTAAAATTTCTAAGTGCTCAGGAGCAAAATTATTACTTAGTTCTATACATGATTGATAATTTTCACAAATCACAATTAATCCCCAGTTTTTTATTGATTGGAGGCATATTTCTTTTCTTGGATGATCATTTATTTTTTTGTAAAGTTCTTCTGAAACTTCTGTAGCCTGTTCTTTTGATGTAGTTAGAAGTATAGAGGAAGCTAAAGGATCATGTTCTGCTTGTGCTAATAAATCAGACGCTATATGCGTGCTCTGTGCTGTTTCATCTGCAATTATTAATATTTCACTTGGACCAGCTAAAGAATCAATTCCAGTTGAGCCATAAATTAGTTTTTTGGCAGTTGTAACATAGATATTTCCAGGACCTGAAATAACATCAACTTTATCGATTTGATTTGTGCCGAATGCTAAAGCCCCTATTGCTTGAGCTCCTCCAATTCTTAAAACTTTATTGATTCCCGATAAGTGAGCTGCAGCTAAAACAGTTTTGTTTATTATCCCTTCTTTATTTCCAGGGGATACCATTATAATTTCATCTACTCCTGCCACGGTTGCTGGTATTGCATTCATTAGTACAGTACTTGGGTAGGCAGCTCTTCCTCCAGGAATATAAATACCTGCTTTTTTGACTGGTCTCCATTTCCTTTGGACTATGTCACCGTGTTTACCTTCTATGGTGAAAGATGGTGGAATTTCTTTTTCATGGAATTTTTTAATTCTATTATGGGCTACCTTAAGTGAGCGCTTTAAATCACTGTCAATTTCATCCCAAGCATTCTTTAAATCATTTGTACTAACTCTCATAGGTTTAGGGTTGTAACCGTCAAATTTTTTTGTATATTTTTCTATTGCTGCATCGCCATTAGTTTTTACTTCTAGAAGAATTTTTTCAACAATTTTATTAATTTTCTTATTGTTTTCTGAATTAGTTCGACTTGATATCCTTTTTAATTCTTTGATAGCATCTTTTTTATCATTTATGATCTTCATACTCTTGATTCTGTGAAAGGCTTAAAACCTAATTAAACAAACTAATTGAATTATATATGATTGATTAGTAGTCGATCTATTTGTTATGATAAGAATTCTCTATTAATGTACCCTCTGTGGCCAATAACAAATCAGCAAAAAAGAGAATACAAATTGCCGAAAGAAATCGTTTAATCAATAAATCATACAAATCCACAGTCAGAACTTTGACTAAAAAAACCTTGGAAAATTGTGAAAAATACAACAAAGAACCTAATGAGAATAACAAAAATTTAGTGAAAACAAGTCTTAACAAAGCTTTTAGTTTAATTGATAAAGCAGTTAAAAAAAATGTTCTTCATAAGAATAATGGAGCTAATAAAAAATCAAAAATTAACAATTTTGTAAAAACTACTCTTACCAAGAAATAAAACAACAGAAAATAATTATGAGCGATGTTCAACTCATAGATTCTCACTGTCATTTAATATTCGACAATTTTGAGAAAGATCTACAAGATGTTGTTCTAAGATTACGCTCAAGAGGTGTGAAAAAATTAGTACATGCCTGTTGTGAATTAAATGAAATTCCTAAGTTAAAAGAAATTTCTCATAAGTTTAATGAAATCTATTATTCAGTTGGCTTGCATCCGCTTGAGGCAAAAAAATGGGAACTAAGTTCCAAATCTATTTTAAGAAGGTCGGCTCAAGAAGATAGAAGAGTTGTGGCTATTGGAGAGTTAGGGCTTGATTTTTTTAAAAGTGCAAATAAAACTGAGCAAATTGATGCTCTTATTCCACAAATGGAGTTAGCTTCAGAAATTGAATTGCCGGTAATTATCCACTGCAGAGATGCTGCAAATGAAATGATTGAGATATGTAATGATCTTTCCATAAAGGGTAAATGTCCCAAAGGTGTACTTCATTGTTGGACAGGAACCCCAAACGAAATGGAGAAATTCCTGGATCTTGGGTTTTATATCAGTTTTAGTGGAATAGTGACTTTCCCAAAAGCACATGAAATTCATGAGTGTGCCAAACTAGTCCCTAGTAATAAATATTTAATTGAAACTGATTCACCCTTTTTAGCCCCTGTTCCTCATAGAGGGAAAAGAAATGAACCAGCATTTGTTGAAAATGTTGCAAATTGTATGGCAGATTTAAGATCTACTGAATTCATTACAATCGCCAAAGAGTCTTCCAGGAATGCTGAAGATTTGTTTAAATTTGACTTGATAAGTTGACGGAGAAGCTGCTAATATTAGGAATTACTTGAAATTTTTCTTAATTTTTAGTTTTAACTTTCTCAGTTAGTAGTTCTCTGACCATTAAACTCAATTTTTTTGTTTTTATTAAATTGTTTTTTTGTTGAAATCCAAATTTAATACTTGATTTCATATTAAAAGTAAAGTTAATCCACTAGTTATTGAGTAGATTGAAAGTAAATAGTAAATCTCACATAATCGCAGGTTTTCTTGCATGAGCAGTAGCGCTTTACAGGTAGCTAAAACAGCTACTTATCTACCAGATTTAGTTGAAGTACAAAGAGCAAGCTTTAAATGGTTTTTGGAAAAGGGTTTAATAGAAGAATTACAAAATTTTTCACCCATTTCTGATTACACGGGTAAAGTAGAGTTACATTTTATCGGTGAAGAATATAGGTTAAAAAGACCTAGACACGATGTAGAAGAAGCGAAAAGAAGAGATGCAACATTTGCTTCTCAAATGTATGTAACTTGTAGATTGATCAATAAAGAAACAGGGGAGATAAAAGAACAGGAAGTATTTATAGGTGAATTGCCATTAATGACTGAAAGAGGAACTTTCATAATTAATGGTGCAGAAAGAGTAATTGTTAACCAAATTGTTCGAAGTCCTGGAGTATATTTCAAAGATGAGCAAGATAAAAATGGTCGAAGAACATACAACGCGAGCGTTATTCCTAACAGAGGTGCATGGTTAAAATTCGAGACTGACAAAAATAATCTGCTTTACGTAAGAGTTGATAAAACTAGAAAAATTAATGCGCATGTTCTCATGAGAGCAATGGGTCTCTCTGATAATGATGTGATTGACAAACTAAGACATCCTGAGTTTTATCAAAACTCAATTGATTCAGCCAACGACGAGGGTATTACTTCAGAAGATCAGGCATTACTTGAAATGTACAAAAAGCTACGTCCTGGGGAACCGCCTTCAGTTTCTGGAGGGCAACAGCTATTACATAGCAGATTTTTTGATCCTAAAAGATATGATTTAGGCCGAGTTGGGAGATATAAAATTAATAATAAATTGAGACTTACAGTACCAGATGATGTTAGAACACTTACCCATGAAGATGTTTTATCTACTATTGATTACCTAATTAACCTAGAACTGGATATCGGTGGTGCGAGTTTGGATGATATTGACCATCTTGGTAATCGAAGGGTTAGATCTGTAGGAGAACTTCTGCAAAATCAAGTAAGAGTTGGTTTAAATCGTTTAGAGAGAATTATTAAAGAAAGAATGACTGTTGGAGAAACAGATTCTCTTACTCCCGCTCAACTGGTAAATCCAAAGCCTTTAGTTGCTGCAATAAAAGAGTTTTTTGGCTCAAGTCAATTAAGTCAATTTATGGATCAAACTAACCCTCTTGCTGAATTAACACACAAAAGAAGAATATCGGCTTTAGGACCGGGGGGGTTAACACGAGAAAGAGCAGGCTTTGCTGTGAGAGATATTCATCCTTCACATTATGGGAGATTATGTCCTATTGAGACACCTGAAGGTCCTAATGCGGGATTAATAAATTCATTAGCTACCCACGCAAGAGTGAATGAGTATGGTTTTATTGAAACTCCTTTTTGGAAAGTTAATAATGGCAAAGTTATTAAAGAGGGAAATCCAGTTTATCTTTCTGCTGATTTGGAAGATGAGTGCAGAGTCGCTCCAGGAGATGTGGCAACTGATAAGGAAGGAAATATACTTGCAGATCTCATACCTGTGCGATATCGACAAGATTTTGAAAAAGTTCCTCCTCATCAAGTTGATTATGTTCAGCTTTCTCCCGTTCAAGTAATTTCAGTCGCGACTTCACTTATCCCTTTTCTGGAACATGATGATGCAAATAGAGCTCTTATGGGATCAAACATGCAACGCCAAGCTGTACCATTGCTTAGGCCGGAGCGTCCTTTAGTTGGTACAGGTTTAGAATCTCAAGTTGCTAGAGATTCGGGTATGGTTCCCATAACTAAAGTTAATGGAACTGTATCTTATGTAGATGCAAATGAAATTGTTGTAAAAGATAGAGATGGCATTGAACATTTTCATTATCTTCAAAAATATCAAAGATCAAATCAAGATACCTGTCTAAACCAAAGACCCATTGTGAAAATTGGAGATCAAGTTATTTCTGGGCAAGTGTTAGCAGATGGATCGGCTTGTGAAGGCGGTGAAATAGCACTAGGTCAAAATGTCTTAATTGCATATATGCCATGGGAAGGCTACAACTACGAAGATGCAATTCTTGTAAGCGAGAGGATGGTGACTGATGATTTATATACTTCAGTACATATTGAAAAATATGAAATAGAAGCAAGACAAACAAAGTTAGGACCCGAAGAAATCACAAGAGAGATTCCTAACATATCGGAAGAAAGCTTGAATAATCTTGATGAAATGGGAATAATTAGGATTGGCGCTTTTGTAGAGAGTGGAGATATTCTAGTAGGAAAAGTTACACCGAAAGGAGAATCAGATCAACCACCTGAAGAAAAACTTCTGAGAGCTATTTTCGGTGAAAAGGCTCGAGATGTTAGAGATAACTCTCTTAGGGTTCCTAAAACTGAAAAAGGAAGAGTTTTGGATGTTCGAATTTATACTAGAGAACAAGGTGATGAGTTACCTCCTGGAGCCAACATGGTTGTTAGAGTTTACGTTGCTCAGAGAAGAAAAATTCAGGTAGGTGACAAAATGGCTGGGAGGCATGGTAACAAGGGAATTATTAGCAGAATCTTACCTAGAGAAGATATGCCTTATTTGCCTGATGGAACGCCTGTAGATATAGTTCTTAATCCTCTAGGAGTTCCAAGTAGGATGAACGTGGGGCAAGTTTTTGAATTATTGATGGGCTGGGCAGCCTCAAACTTAAATTGTAGGGTTAAAGTAGTCCCATTCGATGAAATGTATGGTGCTGAGAAATCTCATCAGACTGTTCAAGCATTTCTAGAGGAGGCTTCAAAACAGCCAGGTAAATCGTGGGTTTACAATCCTAAAGATCCTGGAAAGTTGTTATTAAAAGATGGTAGAACAGGCGAACCCTTCGATCAGCCAGTTGCGGTTGGATATTCTCACTTCCTCAAGTTAGTGCATTTGGTCGATGACAAAATTCATGCTAGATCAACAGGTCCTTATTCATTGGTTACTCAACAACCATTGGGTGGTAAAGCGCAGCAAGGTGGGCAAAGGCTTGGGGAAATGGAAGTATGGGCTCTTGAAGCTTATGGAGCAGCCTATACTCTTCAAGAGCTTTTAACAGTTAAATCTGATGATATGCAAGGAAGAAATGAAGCTCTTAATGCAATTGTAAAAGGTAAACCAATCCCTAGGCCTGGTACTCCTGAGTCATTTAAGGTTCTTATGAGGGAATTACAATCTCTAGGTTTAGATATTGGGGTTTATACAGATGAAGGAAAAGAAGTTGATTTAATGCAAGATATAAACCCAAGAAGGAATACTCCATCTAGACCGACCTACGAATCCCTAGGAACCTCTGAATATGAGGAAGATTAAATACTCAATTAAAAACTTTTAATTTAAATTTCCCAAAAATGACAAACAGCAATTTAAGAACCGAAAACCATTTTGATTACGTCAAAATTTCAATAGCTTCTCCACAAAGAATTATGGATTGGGGACAGAGGACATTACCTAATGGACAAGTGGTTGGTGAAGTTACGAAACCTGAAACTATTAATTACAGGACACTAAAGCCAGAAATGGACGGATTGTTTTGTGAAAAGATTTTTGGGCCTTCTAAAGATTGGGAATGTCATTGTGGCAAGTATAAAAGAGTTAGACACAGAGGAATTGTTTGTGAGAGATGTGGGGTAGAGGTAACTGAAAGTAGAGTAAGGAGACATAGAATGGGCTATATAAAGCTTGCTGCTCCTGTCTCCCATGTTTGGTATTTGAAAGGAATTCCAAGTTACGTTGCAATTCTTTTGGATATTCCACTTAGAGATGTAGAACAAATAGTTTATTTTAATTGTTATGTTGTTTTAGACCCAGGTGATCATAAAGATCTCAAATATAAGCAATTACTGACTGAGGATGAATGGCTGGAAATTGAAGATGAAATTTATGCGGAAGATTCAACAATAGAAAATGAACCTTTTGTTGGTATTGGTGCTGAGGCTCTTAAGCAATTACTCGAAGACCTTGATCTAAATCAGGTTGCTGAGGAGCTCAGAGAGGAAATTACTCAAAGTAAGGGGCAGAAAAGGGCTAAACTTATAAAGAGGATAAGAGTTATTGATAATTTTATTGCAACTAATGCAAAACCAGAATGGATGGTCTTAGATGCAATTCCAGTTATACCTCCAGATCTTAGACCAATGGTTCAGCTTGATGGAGGTAGATTCGCAACCTCGGATTTAAACGATCTTTATAGAAGAGTTATAAATAGAAACAATAGACTAGCTAGGCTTCAAGAAATTTTAGCTCCCGAAATTATCGTAAGAAATGAAAAAAGAATGCTTCAGGAGGCAGTTGATGCTCTTATAGATAATGGTAGGAGGGGAAGAACTGTTGTTGGAGCAAACAATAGAGCACTTAAGTCCCTAAGCGACATTATTGAAGGAAAACAAGGAAGGTTTAGACAGAATCTTCTCGGTAAGCGTGTTGATTATTCAGGAAGATCCGTAATAGTTGTAGGCCCCAAATTAAAAATGCATCAATGTGGTCTCCCAAAGGAAATGGCTATTGAGCTCTTTCAACCTTTTGTGATTCATAGATTAATACGCCAAAATATTGTAAATAATATTAAAGCTGCAAAGAAATTAATACAAAAAGCTGATGATGAGGTTATGCAGGTACTTCAGGAGGTGATTGAAGGTCACCCAATTCTTTTGAATAGAGCACCTACACTGCATCGTTTAGGAATTCAGGCTTTTGAACCAAAATTAGTTGGAGGAAGAGCAATACAACTTCATCCTTTGGTTTGTCCTGCATTTAATGCTGACTTTGATGGAGACCAAATGGCTGTACATGTTCCTTTAGCTTTAGAGGCACAAACTGAAGCACGCATGCTTATGTTAGCTAGCAATAATATTCTTTCACCTGCTACGGGAGAACCAATTGTTACTCCATCACAAGATATGGTATTGGGCTCTTATTACTTAACTGCTTTGCAGCCAAATTATCAAAAACCTGATTTTGGAGATAATAAGACTACTTTCGCTTCACTGGAGGATGTTATTTTTGCTTTTGAAGATAAAAGAATCTGCCTACATGAATGGGTATGGGTTAGATTTAATGGAGAAGTAGAAGATGAAGATGAAATGACTGTTCCACAAAAAACAGAAGAGCTAGAAGATGGTTCAAGACTAGAAACATGGAAATTAAGAAGAGACAGATTTGATTCTCAGAATCAATTAATAAGTAGATTTATTTTGACAACTGTAGGGAGAGTAGTTATGAACTATACCATCATTGATTCTGTATCTAAAACGTAATCATTAAAAACTATTTTTCATTAATTTAAAAATCATGACATCATCTAAACCTAAAAAAACTTCCAGAGTTCGCAAAACTACAAAAAACTCAAAAAAGAATATTCCAATTACCATGCCTCAATTAGCCAAAACGCCGCCATCATTTAAGAATAAAGTAGTTGATAAAAAAGCCTTAAAAAATTTAGTATCTTGGGCTTATAAAACACACGGCACTGCGATAACTTCAGCTATGGCTGATAATTTAAAGGACTTAGGATTTAAATATGCTACCCAAGCAGCTGTCTCTATTTCAGTAGATGATCTAAAAGTTCCTGAAGCAAAACATGATTTAATAGGACAAGCTGAAGAGCAAATATCCGCTACAGAAGAATGCTATAGACTTGGTGAAATTACAGAAGTTGAGAGACATACAAAAGTTATTGATACTTGGACTGAAACTAATGAGAGATTAGTCGATGCCGTTAAAAATAATTTCAATCAAAATGATCCTTTGAATTCTGTTTGGATGATGGCTAACTCAGGAGCAAGGGGTAATATGTCTCAGGTAAGACAACTTGTTGGTATGAGAGGATTGATGGCTAATCCTCAAGGAGAAATTATTGACCTACCAATAAGAACAAACTTTAGAGAAGGACTTACCGTTACTGAATATGTGATTTCTTCTTATGGAGCGAGGAAAGGTTTGGTGGATACTGCCCTTAGAACTGCCGATTCTGGTTATTTGACAAGAAGATTAGTTGATGTTGCTCAAGATGTAATTGTTAGAGAAGAAGATTGTGGAACAGAACGATCAATAGTTGTTGAAGCTGAAGATGGTAAATTTGGAGCAAGGCTTCTTGGCAGACTCGCGGCTGAGGATATTTTAGATTCCTCAGACAATTTAATTATTCCTCACAATACCGCAATTGATCCTGCATTATCAAAAAAAATTGAGACTGCCTCTATTACAAAGGTAAAAATTAGATCCCCTTTAACATGTGAAGCAAATAGATCAGTTTGTAGAAGATGTTACGGTTGGGCTTTGGCTCATAATCATCTGGTTGACTTAGGTGAAGCAGTTGGAATCATTGCTGCACAATCTATTGGAGAGCCAGGTACTCAATTGACAATGAGAACTTTCCATACTGGAGGGGTATCAACTGCAGAAAGCGGAGTAGTAAGATCAAAGATTTCTGGTAAAGTTGAATATAGTTCAAAAGCAAAAGTAAGAGGTTACAGAACTCCACATGGTGTTGAAGCTAAACAAGCCGAAGTCGATTTTATATTAAAAATAGTTCCTCAGGGAAATAATTCCAGCAAATCTCAAAAAATTGAGGTTTCGAGTGGTTCGCTTTTATTTGTTGATAATGGTGAAGAAATTAATTCCGATATCACAGTTGCACAGATCACTGCTGGAGCAGTTAAAAAGAGCGTTGAAAAAGCAACAAAGGATGTTATTTGTGATTTAGCTGGTCAAGTCAAATATGACAAGGTTATTCAACCTAAGGAAGTCACCGATAGGCAGGGAAATATCACTTTAAAAGCTCAAAGATTAGGTAGATTGTGGGTTTTGGCTGGAGATGTTTATAATTTGCCGCCTAATGCAAAACCTGTCGTCTCATCTGGAAAGCCTGTAGATGAGGGGACTGTTTTAGCAGAAGCAAGTCAATTCAGTGAGTTTGGTGGACAAGTTAGATTGAGAGATTCAATAGGTGATTCAAGAGAAGTTCAAATTGTTACTACTTCAATGAGCATAAGTAACTTCAAATTAATTGAAGAATCTTCCCACTCAGGCCAAATTTATCATCTGGAATCTAACGATGGAATCTCTTATCGTTTGAATACTTCCCCGGGGAGTAAAATTAGCAATGGTCAGATTATAGCGGATTTAACTGACGAGAGATTCAGGACAAAAACTGGTGGATTAATAAAATACGCACCTGGGTTAAGTGTCAAAAAAGCAAGATCATCTAAAAATGGTTTTGAAGTTAGTCAAGGTGGAACATTACTTTGGATTCCTCAAGAAACACATGAAATCAATAAGGATATATCTCTTTTAATGATTGAAGATATGAAATGGATTGAGGCAGGAACAGAGGTTGTAAAAGATATATTTAGTCAAACATCAGGAATTGTTACTGTGACTCAGAAAAATGATATTCTCCGTGAAATTACTGTGCGAAATGGAACTTTTCATGAGTGCGATGATGAAGAGGTGTTGAATAGATTTACAGAAGAGGGTATTTTAGTAAATCCAGGGGAAAAGATTTTAGACGGTATCGACAATAAAGAAATTCTATTTGTACAGAAATTAGAAAACTCCAAATCTAGAGGCTTATTATTAAGAACGGTAGAAGAATTTACTATTCCTGATCAAGCAGAATTACCTCATTTATCTCATGTTAAGCAAGAAAAGGGACCACATTTGGGCTTAAAAGCTGTCCAAAGGCTTACATACAAAGATGGTGAATTGATAAAATCAGTTGAAGGAGTTGAATTGCTCAGAACCCATTTAAGTATTGAAAGCTTTGATGCTACTCCTCAAATGACTATAGATGTTGAGTCAATTGAAGATGAAAATGATACATCAATCAATAGATTAAATTTAGTAATACTAGAGTCTATTCTTGTAAGGAGAGATACAATATCTGACTCCAGTCATGGCTCAACACATACGGAATTGCAAGTCAAAAATAATCAAATAGTGAAAGCGGGAAATGTAATAGCTACTACTCAAATTTTATGTAAAGAAAAGGGATTGGTCCAATTGCCAAATGTTATTGACGATGAGCCCATAAGAAGGTTGATTGTTGAAAGAGAAGAAGATAAAATCAATTTTGATGTTAGTAGTAAAGCAGTCGTAAAAGTCGGTGATCGTGTAGTTGATGGTGATCCTATTACTGAATCTGAAAAATCTACTTCTTGTGGTGAAATTGAAAAAGTTTCTGATAGTAAAGTAACCTTAAGACTTGGTAGGCCTTATATGGTTTCTCCAGATTCGGTTTTACATGTAAAAGATGGAGATTTAGTTCTAAGAGGCGATGGTTTAGCTTTACTTGTATTTGAGAGGCAGAAAACTGGAGATATTGTTCAAGGATTGCCTCGAATTGAAGAATTGTTAGAAGCTAGAAGACCTAGGGATTCTGCAATTTTATGTAAAAAATCTGGAGTTGTTCAGATTAAAAAAGGAAATGACGAAGAATCAGTTTCCTTATCGGTTATTGAAAAAGATGATTTTGTTAACGAATATCAACTTTTAATCGGAAAAAATATAATGGTTAGTGATGGACAACAAGTTACCGGAGGAGAAATCTTAACCGATGGACCAATTAATCCGCATGAATTATTAGATTGTTATTTCAACGATTTAAAAGATCAAAAACCCCTTTTAGAAGCAGCTCGGGAGTCAATATCCAAACTACAAAGAAGTATGGTAAACGAAGTCCAAAATGTTTATAAATCACAGGGTGTTGCAATCGATGATAAGCATATTGAGGTTATTGTCAGACAAATGACAAGCAAAGTTCGCGTTGAAGATGCAGGAGATACTACTCTCTTACCTGGCGAACTTATAGAATTAAGGCAAGTTGAAGATACAAACCAAGCAATGGCAATTACTGGAGGAGCTCCAGCAGAGTTTACTCCAGTTTTGTTGGGGATAACTAAAGCCTCTCTAAACACAGATAGCTTTATATCAGCAGCTTCATTCCAAGAAACTACCAGGGTTCTCACAGAAGCTGCAATTGAAGGTAAATCTGATTGGTTAAGAGGTCTAAAAGAAAATGTTATTATCGGTAGATTAATTCCTGCAGGTACTGGTTTTAGCGGATTTGTAGAGGAATTAGCCTCAGAAGCTGGCCCCCATCCTGATATCCTTGCTGAAGAATCTGGCGGATATAGAAGAACACAGAACTTGAGGCCCGACTATACAGTTGATATGCCACAATCGCCTGCCGTAAGCTCTACTGCAATACTTGATGATCCTAGTGATGAAGATTTAGAGACTACTCGAAACCGACACGGAATAGATCCTTCTTCTAGTAATTTTGCAGCTTTTGCAAGACCTACTGCTGAAAATCAATTTTCTGAAGATCAACTACCTGATCCAGCTGCATTAGAAGGATTACAAGAGGAGGGACTTTTATCTGATGAATAAATCTTATCTATTTTTAATTTTAATGACTAGAATTAATCTTTAATTTGCCAGAGATGATTAAGCCAGAGATTGTCCCAAAAAGAAAATTACCCCGATATGGATTCCATCTTTATAATGAAAGACTTAACGGAAGAATTGCCATGATTGGATTTATTGCGCTTATTCTTACAGAATTCTTCCTAAAACATGGTTTGTTGTTATGGTGAAAATAGTTTTTAACTAAAGAAACAATAATTTGAAAAACCTTCTTGGAAGTAGTGTTAAAGAATTAGAAAATGTAGCTTTAAATTATGGTCAAGCTGCTTTTAGAGGACGACAAATCTATAATTGGATTTACAATTATAGAAATAAATATAAAAATATTGATCAAATAGAAGTATTACCTTTAGATTTTCGCAAGAAATTAAAAGAAGATGGTTTTATAGTGAGTGAACTTAGTCTTGTAGAAAAAAACTTGGCCAATGATGGCACTCTAAAGTTATTACTATCTACAGATGACAATGAAAGTATTGAATGCGTTGGTATACCAACTGAAAAAAGACTTACTGCATGCCTTTCTAGTCAAATTGGATGCCCTATGGACTGTAAATTTTGCGCTACTGGTAAAGAGGGTTTGAAGAGATCTTTAAAAGCAAGTGAAATATTAGATCAAATTTTATTTATTGAAAATGAAATGAACAGAAAAGTAACTAATATTGTTTTTATGGGAATGGGTGAACCATTGTTAAATATTGATGAATTGCTTTTGTCAATAAGATCCATAAATGAGGATTTTCAGATTAGTCAGAGAAGGATAACTGTAAGTACTGTGGCTGTTCCAAAAATGATAGGTAAATTATCAGAAAAGTCTTATCAAATTTTAGGCAAGTGTCAATTTACATTAGCAATAAGCCTACATGCTTCAAACCAAAAAATAAGAGAAATCATAATACCAAGCGCAAAAAATTACGAGATCGAAAATATAATTGAAGACTCTAAGCAATTTGTTAGAGATACTGGTCGGAGGGTAAGTTTTGAATATTTAATGCTAAGTGGGGTTAATGACAAATTAGAACATGCCAATGAATTGAGTAATTTGCTAAAAGGTTTTCAATGCCACGTAAATTTAATACAGTACAACCAAATTGATGAGGTTGAATTTAAACGAGCCTCTTTAAAAAATCATCAATTATTTCAATCTAGACTGTCTGATAATGGCATCGCTGTTAGCTTGCGAAAAAGTAGAGGTCTAGATACAAATGCAGCCTGTGGTCAGTTAAGACAAAATGCAAGAAATAAATAATACTATCTAAGGAAAATTTTTTAAAAGTATATTAAACAGGTTATTATTGACTAAATATGATTTAAATCTTTGGGTTTTATTAAGACAAAAATTTTACCTTTCGCTATCGTCGCACTTTTTGGAGTTGCCTTCTTTGCAGTTAGTGCAAGAATTTGGTTGCCAGGAGATATGATGTCTCCAGCCCCCATGAATTAATATTTTTAGTTTTTAACAATGACAAAAAATAAGGATCCTAATAAAAAAAGCTTAGTTGATATCACTGTTGATCCAGATGTTTTAGCGAGAGAATTGGCCTTAGAAATTGAAATAGATCCTTTAGAACAAATTGATGAAGATTCTTTTTCAAAAGGTTTAAACATAACTCAGGAGTGTAATGAAGCATTAAAAATGCTTAAAGGGAATAGAGAAGAAAGAATACAGGGATTAAGAATATTTTGTGAATATAGAGATTCAAGATCTTTTCCCCTTTTATTACCCTTACTTAATCAACCTTGTCCTGTTGAAAGAATGAGTGTTGTATATGCTTTGGGTCGTAATCCATGTCCTGGCGCGGTCGAGAAACTTGTTAGTCTTTTGGAGACTGACGATAATGCTTATGTCAGAAGAGCGACAGCATGGAGCTTAGCTAATTATGATAATCAAATTGTTTTGGAGCCATTAATAAAAGCTTTGAAGAACGATGTTGCTGCAGTAAGGTTATGGTCATCTAGTTCTTTAGCTGAAATCGGAAATGTTTCTTTGGAAAATGCTCAATTGGCAGCAGAACAACTTTTAATAAGTTTAAAAATAGATAATGAACCGGGTGTAAGAAGTAATTGCATCTGGTCATTATGTAGATTGTACGAAAAATTAAATAATATATTTCAAGAAAGTTTCGTTGATGAATGTACCAAGATAGCTCTTTTCGACAAAGAACCCTCTGTTATGGAAGAAGCAAAGACTGCCTTGGATTCAATGGGGATGCAAGGTTTTTATAACTAAATTTCTTAATTTTTTTTTATTAGCACACTACTGAAAAAGTTTATTTATTAGATATTCAATATAAAAATTAAAATTAATTAACTTGTACCAACTGAAACAAAAAAATTTCGTTATTCTATATAAAGTAAAAGTACTCAGTACTTGAATTTAATGCCTCAAAAAACATTGAGATTCAAAATTCATCAAGACGGAAGAGTTGAAGAGACAGTAGAAGGTTTTACTGGTAATTCATGCGATGATGCCACAAGAAATCTTGAAGACTCTCTTGGTAAAGTAACAGTCAAAAATAAAACTTCTGATGCTTTCATCTCTAATCAAATTGAAAAATTAAAACAATTCAACCACGAATCTAATGTCACATTTTAGTACAATTAAAACTCAGCTCAAAGAAGCAGAGCCATTAATTAAAGCCTTAAATAACCTTGGTTACATGATTAACCAAGAAGAGAAGTTTGTTAAAGGCTATAGAGGTAAGTTTACAGCTGTTGATATAAGTATGAATCTCCCTGGAGAGACTAAAGTTGGATTTAAATGGGATAATACTTCAAATTCATATGAGTTAGTTACTGATCTAGATCTGTGGAAATTCGAGCTCCCAGTAGAAAGATTTATCTCTAAGGTTACTCAAATGTATGCCTACGAAACAATTATTTCCAAAACAAAAGAGGATGGTTATCAAATCGTAGAACAAAAAAACCAAAATGATGGCTCTATTGAATTGGTTTTAACCAAGTGGGATAACTAGTCTCATATTATGGATTTAACCGATCCATTCGATAGTCTTGGAGAAAATATTGAAATTTCAGGCTTTGAGCCAGTTTTGGGTGGTCAATTAGCCGAAAAAGCTGTTTGGGTTGATGAAGCTAAATGCATTGGTTGTCAATACTGTGTACACGTTGCTTCAAACACTTTCTTAGTTGACGAATTTCATGGTAGAAGTCGAGCAATCAGACAAGATGGTGATAGTGTTGATGTTATACAAGAGGCAATAGATACTTGCCCTGTTGATTGTATTCATTGGGTCAAGTTTGAAGAATTAAATGATTTAGAGAATAGCCTCGATAGGGACATGTTTCAATCATTTGGAAAACCACCAAGAATGAATAAGCATTAATTTTTTAAAAGATGCAATATCGGAGATTTGGTAGAACCAATCTGAAAATCCCTATTTTATCTCTAGGTGGTATGAGATTTCAAAAAAGTTGGGAACAACTAGATTTTTCTGAGATTTCAAATGAAGAACAAAATAAAGTAGAAAATATTTTAAATCTAGCAAATAAATATGGCTTAAGTCATGTCGAAACTGCTAAGTATTATGGGACTTCTGAGGTGCAATTAGGAATGGCTTTTAAAAATATAGAAAAAATTCCAAACATTATTCAAACTAAGATCCCTCCAAATAGTGATCCAGAAATTTTTAAGAGAGATATTATGAAAAGTATTGAAAAATTAAAAGTTAAAAGAATTGATTTGTTAGCAATACATGGCATTAATACAGATGAACATTTACATCATGCTGTTAAAGATGGAGGTTGTATTGACATTTTAAGAAATTTGCAAAAAGAAAATTTAATTGGCTCTATTGGATTTTCAACTCATGGAAGATCTTCACTCATTGAGAAGGCTATATCAACAAACTTTTTTGATTATGTAAATTTGCATTGGTATTTCATCAATCAAGAAAATACAAAGGTTATAAATTTGGCAAATAAGTATGATCTTGGGGTTTTTATAATAAGTCCCACTGATAAAGGGGGACATCTTCATACTCCCTCAGACAAAATGTTGGAACTTTGTAAGCCACTTCATCCTATAGTTTTTAACGATCTTTTTTGCTTAAGGAATCAAAATGTCCATACTCTTAGTGTGGGTATAGCAAAAGAGGCAGATTTTGATTTGCATTTAGAAGCTGTCTCTTTGTTATCAGACTCTGAGAAGTATGTTCCGAAGATAATAAACAGATTAAGGCAGGAATCAATTAATTCTCTGGGTTTAGAGTGGCATCAAAATTGGAAAAGAAATTTGCCGAGTTGGGAATATACGCCAGGAAATATTAATATTCCCGTTCTACTTTGGCTTTCAAATTTAATTGATTGGTTGGATATGGAAGGGTTTGCAAAAGCTAGATATCAATTGCTTGGTAATGGAAGTCATTGGTTTCCAGGAAATAACTCTAATTTGTTAGATACGGATGTTCCTGAAGTACAATTATTGAAAGTATTAGAAGGTCATATAAATCCAAAAAAAGTTATAAAAAAATTGAGAACTTTAAAAGAAAAGTTTGGGGATAAGGTTTCTAAAAGATTATCAAAAAAATAATTTCATAATGGATTTTTCTCAGGTTTGCCAACTTTTCTTGGGTAGATTTTAGGGCAAATATTTTTTGGTTGAATAAGAATAATATTTCGGGTACCTTTATTGCTTGGTAAGAATATCTTCTTTTTCTCTTTAAATTTTCCTTCTAATATTTCTAAAGTTTTATCTAGATTTTTATTTTCTTGATCAGTCCATTTACCACAATATAAAACCCCTAACCCTTCTTTTTTTAGCATTGGTAGTATATATTCTGAAACTGTTGATGGATTACTCACTGCTCTAGTAGTAGCTATATTGAAACTATTTCGCATTGACGATTGATGGGCTAAGACCTCAATACGATCATTAATTACATGAATATTGTTTTTGAAATTGATCTCTGTAATTAAGAATTTTAGAGCATCTGTTTTCTTTTTTGAAGAATCAACTAGGTATATTTCTGAACTAGGATGAGTTATGGCATAAGCTAAACCGGGGAAGCCACAGCCTGATCCAATATCTAAAAATTTTTTATTATCAAAATTAATGTTCGGGAAAGTTTTAAAGGGCCAAATGCTGTCAAAAACTTGAGATACCCAATAATCATCACCATTAATTAATCTCGTTAAGTTTGTTTTATTATTTAATTCTTTAATTTTAATTTGTAATTCTTGAAACATAATTATCTCTTCTTCAGTTATTAAGGAAAAAATTTCTTCTGGAATGTTTTGTTTTTTCATTTCGTTATGAATATAAATTTTTACCATTCATAAAATACATTCTATTTATTAAAAATTTATTAGAATTACAATATTAATAAAAGATTATTTTGAAAGGGAAAATTTCTTATTATAAAATTTTAGGTGTAGATGAAAATGCCTCAAATCATGAATTAAGAAAGGCATTTTGCAAACTTTCTATTGAGTTGCATCCCGATACAACTTCTTTAGAAATAGACGATGCTAAAAGTAAATTTCAAGAAGTTTTGGAAGCTTATGAAAATTTGAATAATAGTAATTTGAGGAAAATTTATGATAACAAACTAAAGGAAAAACTTAGAAGTAAGCATAATACTAAAGTTTTAAATAATTTAATAACCGATTCAAATAATCAAAATTTAGAGGGTAACAGAAGACCTTTTTCAAATGGGGAATTGTTTTCGTTATTTCTTTTATTTATTATCATTTCTATTAGTTTGATTTGTTCAATTTTTATTGCCTCTTTTACTGGCAAAGAATTAGATACAATACCTATCTGGTTAGTAAAATGATACTTTAAAAAAGTTTGTGAATCTCCCAAAAAAACCAATTAACCAACATTCACTGCATTCACTGGAATTGTGGCTAACTGATTTAGGTGCTGTGAAGGATGTTAATAATCCATCTAAATGGTACCTGTTACTTTCTAATTGGAATGCAACTATTGTTTTTGAACAAGAAGATTTAAGTGTTATATGGGAAAGTGAAGAACAAGAAACTAAAAGACTATTTTCATACTGCATTAATAGAGAAGATGTGGAAAATGCAATACTGCAGGGACCTTAAATTTCTATCTAAAGATTTTCTAGGATTTGCCTTATGATCCAGTAACTTTTTTCTAATTGATCATCTGTTATACAGAGAGGCGGCAAGAGGTAAATAACATTCCCGAGAGGCCTAATGAATAAACCTTGCTCCATTGCAAGACTCTTTATTTCTTTCCCAATATTATTGAAATAACCTTTTTTGTTCCCAATATCTAAATCGAAGGCAGCAATTGTGCCGGATACCCTTACCTTTTTTATATAAGGTAAGTTTTTAAATTTAATTAAATGAGATAAATGTTTTTCTTCAAATGAAAGGTATTTTTGTGGTTCTTTTTCTAATAAATCAAGGCTAGCGTTTGCTGCAGCACAACCTAAAGGATTTGCAGTAAAACTATGTCCATGCCAAAAAGTTTTTTTTGGGGAATCATCAATAAAGGATTGAAAAATTTTTTCTTTACATAAAGTTATTCCCATCGGTAAAAATCCACCAGTTAAACCTTTTGAAATACTTATTAAATCAGGAATGATTTTTGCCTTTTGAAACGCAAAAAGGCTCCCACATCTTCCAAACCCAGTCAATACTTCATCGGCAATTAACAAAGAATTATTATTTTTTATAATTTCTGAAACTTTTTTTATAAACTGAGGCCTAACCATATTCATCCCTCCTGCTCCTTGAACAAGTGGCTCAAGGATTACTGCCACTGTGGGAGTTTTAAGTAGATTTTCTAATTTTTGAATCGCCTCATTTTCTTTATTTTCTACTTTTTCATCGTTCATCCAAGTTGAAGGCCATGGGACTCTTCTAACTGGGAACATAAGATTATCGAAGTTCTCATTAAAAATATTTCTTTCACCTAAAGCCATTGCTCCAAATGTATCACCATGATAGGCGCCATCAAAAGCTACTATTTGAGTTCTTGTCTCTCCTCTATTTTGCCATGATTGGAAGGCAATTTTTAAAGCGACTTCCACTGCAGTAGAACCGTTATCAGAAAAGAATAATCTTTCTAGTTTTGTTAATTCACTAAGTCTTTCCGCTAATTTTTTTGCCTGTGGATGTAAGAAATCAGCAAATATAACTTGCTCAAGTTTTTTTGATTGATCAAAAATGGCATCCGCAATATATTCGTTACTATGACCGTGAAGAGTTACCCACCAACTACTAATTGCATCTATTAGTTCTTTTTCAGGATCTTTAGTAAATAGGAGGGCATCTTTACCATGAGTTACTTCTATTTGCGGTTTGCTGTTATTAATTTGTGTAAAAGGTGGCCAAATATTTGGGTGCCAATCTTGATTTGGAGTTTTTGAATCCAAAGATTTCATTTAACTTATTTTTGAGTTTAATAGTGAGATCAACTTATTCTTGATGTTTAATTCTTTCCATAGTATATCTAAATTATTTGAGTCCAATTTTTTGATGTAAGGAAATTCAGCTATTAAAGGAATACCACTAAAATCAACTAGAGTTTTTGGATTATCTAGATGTTTTTCGCCGTTCACTACTAAACCTAAAATCTCAATATTTCTTCGTTTTAAGGCCTCAATACTAAGCAGGGTATGGTTAAGAGTGCCAAGTGAGCTCTTACATACAAGTATTACCGGAAGATTCCATTGTTTTATTTGATCTATTTGCAAAAAATTGCGTGTTATTGGAACCATTAATCCACCTGCAGTTTCTACAATTAGTGAGCCTTGCACATTTGGTAATCTCAACTTGTCAAAGTTAATAGCTTTTTGATCTATTTCAGCAGCCCAATGAGGAGATAGAGGTTTTGTAAAGACATAAGCTTCTTTGATTATTTTCTCTTTACTTACGTGTGCAAGTTTTTCAACAGTTTGACTATCAGTTTGCGATTCAATACCACTTTGAATAGGCTTCCAATAAAAGGAATTTAATCCTTTAACGAAAAAAGAGCTTATTAAAGTTTTCCCAATATCAGTATCTGTTCCACAAATTATAAATTTGAAAATATTATTGTGACTACTCATAATTTCTTTATAATTTGAATCTCAATTTGCCATGAAAGATTTACTGTATTATTGTAGTTCTTTGGCCAAAACTTTTGAATTTCCTTTAACTCTTTCACTGTTTTGGGTTTACAATTTGTTGATTGTGCACCTACATTTTTAATGCTTCTAAAAAGCTTATACACATCTTCAAAATTTTCAAGATAATTAAACTGTTTTGAATAATGTATTTCAGTTGATTTGAAATCTTTTAATAATTCTTTAGAGCAAAGAAAATTAAGGCCACTATAGTCAATATCAATTTTTTTACAAGTATCTTTCCATTCAGGAAAACAATCTATTGTTGGATATGAAATGATTAAAAAACCTCCAGATGTTAATTTGCTAAACCAATTTTTTATTATCTTTTCTGGGTTGTTTAACCAATGTATGCAAAAGTTAGATGTTAATAGAGCACAGTTATTTATTTCAGGAGGTAAATCATTATTCAAATCCCATAAAATTTTTTTTCTAGATAATTTATTCTCAAGAAGCATTTTCTTGCTGAAATCAATTCTGGATACTTTTTGGGGAGAAAAATTTTTTTCTATTTCATCTGCTAATAGTCCTGGTCCTGATCCTAGATCTATCCATTCACCTTTTTTTTGGGGATTTAATTCTTTGATAAATTGAACAATCTTTTTTGCAAAAAATTTCTGAATATTTGAATGCTCTAAATACCGATATGCAGCATCATTGAAATTATTTTTTATTTTCTCATTCCACTTTTTACTATCCATTTCAATCATTAAGTGTATTAAGTAAGATCTTGTATAAATTTAAATTTTTCAAGCAATGACCTTGTTGAGGTAATTTAATTAAAATTGGCTTCCTATCAAGTGTTTTACTTAAGGAATCTAAAAAGTTATTATTTGATTCGTTGTCAAGAATCAAATCATTTTCTGATTTTATAAAAATAATTTTGCAATCTTTTCTTAAAAATACTGGAAAATCTCTATTGATGTAAAGTTGTTTTAAATCACTTAAAAGAAGAGTTTTATTTAAACTCTCTAGACTTTTTAAAAAGATATTTTTAAAACTATTATTCATATTATTTGGCATAAATGATCTATGTATAAATTCTTTTAACATATCCTTAGGTTCATCTTTTATGATTTTTGTTTCCATTCTTTTTAGAGACCTTAAAATAAAGTTTCTCTTATTACTTAAAGGAAGAAAATTATTAAAAGAATTTATAAGAACAATATGAGTTGCTTCTTTTAAAATTTTTTTTTGCATTAAATGAAAACCAAATGAATGGCATAAAATCATTCTGATTTCTTTTTTAGATTCGCTTTTAATCCATTTTGCTTGATAATTATTTGTCGAAAAATAGCCCCTTTCATTATCTTGCCAATGCCAATTATTTTTTAAAAAGTCAACTTTATAATCATCCCAGAAATATTTATTTAGTCCCCACCCATGTTGAGTAATAATTTGTTTCATTTAAACTCTTTTAAAACTGCAATGAAATTCTTTAGCAGATTAAAATCTAAGTTTCTCCGTATTGTTATTCTGATTCTTGATTGCCCCACTGGAACAGTTGGAGGTCTTATCGCAATTGCTAAAAACCCATTTTCTTCGAGATATTTTTGTAGATAAATTGCCTTCTCTTCTTGGCCAACAATAATTGATAAAATGTGAGAATCTCCCTGAACTGGAAAACTAAAATTTTTAATAATTTCATCTTTCCATACATTCGCAGAAGATAATAAATCATTACCCCATTCTTTATTTTCTAAAATTTTTTTTAAACCTTCTAGCGCCCCAGCAGCTAAAGATGGAGCAAGTGCGGTCGTATACCTAAATGCACCACTTGTTTGGATAAGATATTCTCCAATTTCTGAATTGGCAGCTATGAAAGCTCCACCGCTTCCAAATGCTTTTCCAAAAGTTCCAGTAATCATAGTTATATCTGAACGATAATTAAAACTTAAACCCCTACCTTCAGGGCCCAAGATCCCAATTGCATGAGCTTCGTCAACTAATAAATGAACACTATTTTTTTTGCAAATTTCCGTTATTTCTCTGAGCGGCGCAATTGATCCCTCCATGCTATAAAGAGATTCAACAACAACTAAAATTGAATTTTTTGCGGGGTTAGATTTAATGATTTTATCTTCTAAATCTTTTAAATTATTGTGTGAAAATCGAACCAGTTTTGCTTGAGCAGCTTTGACTCCAACCAATAAAGAGTTATGGATCAATTTATCTGCTACTACGATACTATTTCTGTTTGCTAAAGCCTGGATAGCGGCTATATTTGCTTGAAATCCGCTTGGGAAAAGTAATACTTTCTCTTGATCAAGCCACTTGGCAAGTTCTGTTTCTAATAATTTATGTATTGGTCTTGAACCTGTAATAAACCTAGAGCTTCCTGAACCAATACCTTCTAACAAGCTTATTTCGTAAGCAGCTTTTATTAAATCCTTGTCCCTACTTAATCCAAAATAATCATTACTGCATAAGTCTATAAGTTTTTTATTTTGCGAATTTAAACTTAGAAGTTCGAATGATTTTTTACCTAAAGAAAATGTTTTTAATTTACGGATTCTATTTTTTGGAATTTTTACTTTTTTCATTTTGGCAAAATTAAATATAGTGGATTTAATTAAAAAGATTTAGATTTACTATTAAAGTTTGCAAGGTATTTTTTGTTTATTAATATTTATATAGATCATATATTAAGAAGTTAACTCATCCTCTCTTCAATCACAATTATTGCTTAATTTAGAGGAATATTTCCCCTTTCCGCTAGATGATTTCCAATTAGAAGCAATACGAGCTATTAATAGCGGAAATTCTGTTGTTTTAACAGCACCAACAGGTTCGGGTAAAACATTGATAGGTGAATTTGCTATATATAGAGGCTTATCTCATGAAAGCAGAGTTTTTTATACAACACCTTTAAAGGCCCTGTCAAACCAAAAGTTTAGAGATTTTGCTAATCAATATGGTGAGAATAAAGTTGGTCTTTTAACTGGAGATATAAGCATAAATAGAGAAGCACCAATCTTAGTCATGACGACTGAGATTTTTAGGAACATGCTTTATGGCGAATTTGATGAATTTGATGATCCCTTAGAAAATTTAGAATCTGTGATTCTTGATGAATGTCATTATATGAATGACCCCCAAAGAGGCACAGTTTGGGAAGAAACTATAATCCATTGCCCTACTAGAACTCAAATAATAGCTTTATCAGCAACAATAGCCAATGCAGATCAATTACAAAATTGGATTGAAAAAGTTCATGGCCCCACTGTACTAATTAATAGTGATAAGAGACCAGTACCACTTGATTTTATTTTTTGTAGTGTTAAAGGCCTCCATCCACTTTTAAATAATAAGGGTAATGGAATTCATCCAAACTGTAAGATTTGGAGAGCTCCTAAAGGTCAGAAAATAAGAGGAAAAGTGGGCAGGATAATGCAACCAAAGTCTCCCTCAATTGGCTTTGTGATCTCGAAACTAGCTGAACGAAATATGTTGCCAGCTATTTATTTTATTTTTAGTAGAAGAGGATGTGACAAGGCTATTGAGAATATAAAAGATTTAACTTTAGTAAGTTATTCAGAAGCAAGTATGATATCCCAAAAATTAGATGTTTATCTTAAAAATAATCAGGAAGCAATTAAAGATAAATCTCAATGCGAGGCATTAAAACGGGGTATTGCATCTCATCATGCTGGATTATTGCCTGCATGGAAAGAATTGGTTGAGGAATTATTTCAGCAAGGTTTAATAAAAGTTGTTTTTGCAACTGAAACTCTTGCTGCAGGAATAAATATGCCCGCAAGAACAACTGTTATTTCTTCTTTATCAAAAAGGACAGAAGATGGACATAGATTATTATTTAGCAGTGAATTTTTGCAAATGTCAGGAAGAGCTGGAAGAAGAGGAAAAGATACCCAAGGATATGTTGTTACATTACAAACAAGATTCGAAGGTGCCAAAGAAGCAAGTGCACTGGCTATTAGCAAACCAAATTCTTTAGAAAGTCAATTCACTCCTAGCTATGGAATGGTACTTAATCTTTTACAAAGTTATACTTTAGAGAAGTCCAAAGAATTAGTTAAAAGAAGTTTTGGTAGTTTTTTATATTTAGGTGAATCATCTGGTGAGAATATAATTCTTGAAAATTTAGATAAGGATTTAATTGAATTAAAAAAAATTACATCTAACGTTTCATGGAAAGATTTTGATGCATACGAAAAGTTAAAAAATCGTCTTAAAGAAGAGAGAAGACTCTTGAAAATTTTAGAAAAACAATCAGCAGAAAAATTATCAGAAGAGATAACTAATGCACTCCCATATATTAAAGATGGAAGCTTAATTTCAATCAAAGCTCCTCAAATTAAAAGAAAAATTGTTCCTGGATTAATTTGTAAGAAAATATATGAATCCCAAAAAATTAAGAGTTTATTGTGTTTGACAATTGATAATTTATTTATTCTTATAAAACCCTCATACATAGTAAGTATTTTTAATGATTTGGATGCAATTGATGTCTTAGGACTTGAAGTGCCAAAGATGTACTTTTCTGGAGAGGTATTTAGGGGAGATGATATGTCGCAGTGTTATGCGGATCGAATTTTAGAAGTTTCTAAAAAAAATGATTTACAAACTCCACAATATGATTTGACAACGGAAGTTTTGGCACAACAGCAACAAATTAATAATTTAGAAGAAACAGTTACTGATCATCCTGCACACAGATTTGGAGACTCCAAGAAATTAAAGAAATATAGAAAAAGAATTATTGATGTTGAACAAGAAATAAATATTAGAAAAAAACTTCTTGAGGATAAAGAAAATCATAACTGGAGAACCTTTACCGATTTGATTAAAATTTTGAATCATTTTGGTTGTTTAAATGATTTGGAATTGACAGAAGTTGGACAAACAGTTGGTGCAATAAGAAGTGAAAATGAATTATGGATTGGTCTTGTTTTAATTAGTGGTTATTTAGACGATTTAGATCCTCCTGAGTTAGCTGCAATTATTCAAGCTATATGTGTTGATGTAAGGAGGCCTAATCTTTGGTGTAATTTCAAGCCTTCTTTAAAGGTAATAGATGTTTTTAATGAATTAGATGGTTTAAGAAAATTGGTCTCTTTTCAACAAAATAAGTTTCATATTGAA
Organism: Prochlorococcus sp. AH-716-I09; assembly: GCA_028409275.1. Classification (GTDB taxonomy): domain Bacteria; phylum Cyanobacteriota; class Cyanobacteriia; order PCC-6307; family Cyanobiaceae; genus Prochlorococcus_A. The sequence continues at coordinate 27,219 of JAOOML010000001.1, forward strand.
ATTCCTATCTATTTAGAAACAGAGTTGACTGGAATTATTTCTGAATGGGCAAGAGGAAAAAAATGGAAAGATTTAGTTTTTAATACTTCATTAGATGAAGGAGATGTAGTGAGGATTATTAGAAGATCAATTGATGTCCTTTCTCAAGTGCAATACTGTATTGGTGTTAGTAATAAATTAAAAAGCAAAGCTAAGCTAGCATTAAAAGCTATTAATCGGTTTCCTGTTTCTGAATCTAATGATCTTATAAAAGTCTCTGAAGATATTAATCCTGCAACAAAAAGAATTGACAATAATTCTTAAATTTTTTAATCAAATCATTGAATTGATATTCATTGCTTCATCAAATTCATCTTCGTTTAAATAACCTAATTTAAGTGTTGCCTCTTTTAAATTTAATGACTCTTTGAAGGCAAGGTTTGCAATTTCAGCTGCTTTTTCATAACCAACTTTTGGCACTATGGCTGTAACCAACATTAGTGAATTTTCTAAATTTAACTTCATTTTCTTTTGATTAGGTTCCATCCCATCAACTAATTTTATTCTGAAGTTTTCGATTACATTTTTAAGTAATTTTAAACTTGTGAGAATATTAAATCCAATAAGAGGCTTATATTCATTCATCTGTAAAGTGCCGCTAGAATTTGCCATTGACACTGCATATTCAAGACCCATTATCTGAGTGCAAACCATTGATAAGGCTTCGCATTGAGTTGGATTCACTTTACCCGGCATGATAGAACTTCCAGGTTCATTTTGAGGAATAATTAGTTCATATATTCCTGATCTTGGACCAGAAGATAGAATTTTTATATCATTTGAAATTTTAAATAATGCACCTGCTAATATTTTTATCTGACTCATTACTTGAGCAAGACGATCATGCGAGGCCATGATAGAAAAATTATTTTTTGATTTATAGAACATTAGATTAGTATCATCGGAAATTGATTTTATAGACTCTTCACAAAATCCTTTTGGACAATTAATCCCTGTACCCACTGCAGTTCCTCCCAGAGGTAAGAAATACAATTCATTCAGACTCATAATAATTGCATTCTCAGCATCTTTAAGTTGCTCTGACCATCCTGATAGTTCTTGCCCAAAGGTAAGGGGAACTGCATCTTGAAAATGGGTTCTTCCTATTTTTATAAGGTCTTTCCATTCTTCACTTTTTTTATCAAGGATCTTAGTAAGTTCTCTGATCGTTGGAACTAAATTTTTGATTATTTCATTAACGACAGATATTTGAATAGCAGCAGGAAAAGTGTCATTAGTTGACTGAGATTTATTTACATCATCATTCGGATGAATTGGTTGATGACTACCAAGCTCTGAATTAGTTTTTAAAGCTGCAATATTTGAAATTACCTCATTTACATTCATATTTGTTTGCGTACCACTACCTGTTTGCCAAACCTTTAAGGGAAACTGTGAATCGTGAAGCCCATCAAGTATTTCCGTACATGCCTCTACAATCAAATCTTTTTTCCTTTTATCTATTAAACCTAAATTGAAATTCGCAATTGAAGCAGCTTTTTTTATGAGGGTGAGTGAATAAATTAACTCAATTGGAATTAATTCTTCTCCAATAGAAAAATTTATTATCGATCTTTGTGTTTGAGCACCCCACAAAGCTTCCATGGGAACCTCTATTGTTCCCATACTATCTTTTTCAATCCTAAAGTTTTTTGTCATTATTCCTCTGAAAACACTGGTTTAACTTAGATAAGGTTTTCAGTAATCCTAGATACCTAACTTCTCCCATATTACACTTAAATTATTGAGATGAATTGAAGGATTAAAACATTCTTCTAAGTCACTTTGATCAATAAAATCCATTATTTCATTATCTCTCTCTATATTTTGTTTGAAATTCCCATTCTGAGTATTCCAGGCCTGATGCGCATTTTTTTGTACTAAGCTATAAGCTTTTTCTCTAGACAAGCCCTTATCTACAAGCAAAAGCAAAACTTTTTGACTAAAGATTACACCACCATATATATTTAAATTTTTGAGCATATTTTTTGGATAAACCTCCAAATTGCTCACTATATCTTTCATTTCCCTGAGCATAAAATGCAAGCAGATTGATACGTCAGGTAACATGATACGTTCATTTGAACTATGGCTTATATCTCTTTCGTGCCAAAGTGGAACATTTTCCAGTGCTGTTAAGACGTAACTCCTCAAAATTCTTGCTAAACCGCTTACTCTTTCACTTCGAATAGGATTTCTTTTATGAGGCATGGCAGAACTTCCTTTTTGCCCTTTAGTAAAGCCTTCCTCAACTTCTAAAACATCAGTTCTTTGTAAATTTCTTATTTCAGTTGCGAATCTATCTAAAGAAGCGCCAACTAGTGCAATAGTTTGCACATATTCTGCATGTCTGTCTCTAGATATAACCTGTGTACTTGCTGTATCTGGTTTTAAGCCTAGTAAATCACAAGTTATTTGTTCTACTTTAGGATTCGTATTAGCGTAAGTTCCCATTGCACCACTTATTTGTCCAATTGCTACAGAATCTTTGAGGGTTAACAATCTTTTTTTGTTCCTTATTATTTCTGCTAACCATCCAGCAAGTTTAAAACCGAAGGAAATTGGCTCCCCATGAATTGCATGAGATCTGCCAATCATTAATGTATTTTTATGCTGCCTTGCTAAAAATCTGACTTCAGTTTCAAGGTTCTCAATTTCTTCTAGTAACAATTCGCAAGAATCTTTTAACTGAAGAGATAAGCCAGTATCAAGTACATCACTACTGGTCATACCAACATGTATGTATCTTCCAGAATCTCCTACAAATTCATTAACGCTTGTAAGAAATGCTATGACATCATGTTTCACTTCTTTCTCAATTTCTGTAATTCTAGATTCATCAAACTTTGCATTTGAACGTATCTCTTTCATAGCATTTTCAGGAATTTTTCCCAGGGAAAAATTTGCTTCACATGCAGCAATTTCAACTTTAAGCCAACTCTGGAATTTTGCGCTTTCAGTCCAGATCCCCCCCATTTCGGGTAATGTGTAACGCTCGATCACAATTTTTATTTATTATCAATTTAAACTTTATAACAAAATCGAATTATTGCCCTATACCTTTAAAGATGTACTTGCCATTGAACATATTTGCCTGATTATTATTTTCTTATGTAACATTTTTCTGGCTAATAAAGAAAGCTCAAATATAAAAATGTTTGCATATATTCCTTCGCTAATCATGGGTAATTTTTTAGTTCTAATTTAAAATTGAAAGGTATTAAAGAATTTGGATCTTAATCTTATAGAAGTTCATTATTCAGTCTTTTTTTATTGATTAATAGATGATTAAAAAAAGTAGATTAGACCTTTATCTTCTAAATAAAGGTTTATGTGAAACTCGTCAAAAAGCCCAAGGTTTAATTCTTGCGGGCAAGGTTAGAGATATCAATGGAAAAGTATTGGATAAACCTGGACAACAAGTATTAATTGGATCTGAGTTTTTTATTGATTCCGCACCTATGTTTGTATCAAGGGGCGGCGAAAAATTATTTGAGGCATTTAAAAAACTTGAAATTAAAGTTAAAGATAAAATATGTATTGACGCAGGAATCTCTACTGGGGGATTTACTGATTGCTTATTGCAACAAGGAGCAAAGTTAGTTTATGGGATAGATGTTGGTTATGGACAAACTGCATGGAAGATTAGAAATAACCCAAAAGTCATACTTTTTGAACGAACAAATATTCGAAATTTAAAACCTAATGATCTTTTATCTAAAAGTAATGAATTACCAAATTTTGTGGTTGCTGATTTATCTTTTATTTCACTAAGGTTAGTTTTTAAATCTATTAGTAATTTATTAGTAGGCGATTATATAGAGGGAATATTTTTAATTAAACCCCAATTTGAGGTAGGTAAAGATAAAGTTAGCAAAGGTGGCGTTGTTCGTAATCCTAAATTTCATACTGAGGCTATAGAGTCTGTTATTCATAGCGGTAAAATTTTTAAATGGAATATTAAGAATTTGATAGCTTCTCCTTTAGTAGGTCCTGCGGGAAATCATGAATATCTAGCTTGGATGGGCTTGAAAAGTGAATCAAATCCAAGGATTGATAGTGAATATATACAAAATTTAGTAAATGAAACCCTTTGAATTAGAGAGCTTCTTCATCTTTATCGCCAGTTCTAATTCTGACGACTGAATCAATTGATGTTATGAATATTTTACCGTCACCTATCTCTCCGGTTTTTGCTGCTTCAGCAATTGCATCAATAACTGAATTAACTTTTTCATCTTCTACGACAACCTCTACCTTGAGTTTCTGAAGGAATTCAACAGTAAATTCTGATCCTCTATATCTTTCAACTTGGCCTTTTTGCCTTCCAAAACCTCTGACTTCACTAACTGTCATCCCAACAATACCAGAGTTTACTAACGCAATTTTTACATCCTCGAGTTTAAATGGGCGTATGATTGCTTCAATTTTCTTCATGTTTAAAGATTGAATATTTTTATTTTAATTGTTTTTCGGGAAAACATCCAACATTGAAATATCAGAAAAACATTTGATGTTAAGGCCTGCATTGGTGGCGTCTTCAATTAATAATTTGGAATTTTTCTCAGAAATTATTACTGTACTATTTGATAATGCTTCCCACTGATCATTCTCGAAGTGTGTTTGAAGCCATAACATTCCGATAGCACTTTTTGGTTGAAGAGACTTATTTAAATTGTTATCGATAGTTATCAAACAAATGTCCATTAATCTTTTTTTGAACTAAACACATATAACCCTTTTGAATGGCCTTATGAATGTCACAGTTGATACAAAATTAAGATCTCAGGGCTTTTGTCTTATTTTATTGTAATACTTAAGCTCTTTGAGATTTTTGCCAGTTTTGATCTTTTTATATAGGTTAAGTAAATAAGTTTTCCTAAATATGAGTACAGCGAAATTAAATGATTCGACACAAAGACCACTATATGGTGAAAGAATTATTGAAGAATCAAAAATAATTTGTTTCGAGAATCCAAATAAGAAAAGAATTTATGAAATTTCTATTCAGTTACCTGAATTCACTTGTAAGTGCCCCTTTTCTGGTTATCCAGACTTCGCAAAGCTAAATATTATTTATCAACCTAATTTGAGAGTCTATGAGTTGAAGTCTTTAAAACTTTATATTAACAATTTTAGAGATATGAAGATATCACACGAGGAAGTTATTAATAGAATTATGGATGATTTAGTGAATGCAGGTTCACCTCACTGGATACATTTAAATGCTGCATTTAACCCAAGAGGAAATGTTTCTATGCAGTTAGATATTTTTAGTGGAAAGAAAAAAATTTAATTATTCTTTATTTCTTCTGATAATTTTAAAAATTCTTTTTTAAAACCAACTAGATTTTTATTGCTTAAACCTCCAACGGATAAATTTTTTGATTCTTTATTTAAATGAATCCACAGTTGATTAGTTGGAATAAGGCTAATTATTGTTCCAAAAATTATTAAGATAAAAGAAAAATAGATAAATGGTATAGATGGATCATTTTTAATTATTAATCCACTGCTGGGAATTATTTTTCTTAAAGATAATTTTGAAGAATTAACTTCCAACGGTTCTTCATTGAGATAGAGAATATTTTCGGAAAAATTTTCTATATTGGAAACTTTAAGTGGACCATTTTCATTATTTAAAGTTAGAAGGAAATTTTTTTTAGTATCTGGACCTAATTCAACTAAAACACCCCAAACTTGATTGCCTATTTCAGGTATCTCTTTTAATTTTAATTGATAAAGGATATTATCTATTTCTAAAACGACATTTGATATTGCCCAATCAGCTTGATAAATAGTTAATCCTTTAAACCTTATTGGGTGATTAACTTTAGCAGTTTTTATTTCGTTTAATTGTAAATCCGCAGAAGAAAAATCTAACTTTGAAATAAATTGCTTGGGTATACCATCACTCTCTCGTTCTATAGAAAAATCAATTAATTTCACATTAGCTTTTGAGTTTGTGCTCTCATTAATAAGATCTAAGCTTTCTCCTGGCAACAAAAATTGTTCTTTTGATTGACTTGTGAAACTTCCATATGCTGAACCTATAAGTAAGACTATTAAGCCAATATGCACAACTAAAGGACCTATTTTCCCAATTAAACCTCTTCTTGCAGAAATATTACTTTTAAATTTGTATGTTTTCCATCCTTTTTTTTTAAGTAGTAAATCAGCTTTTGATATGAGGTCTTCATCTTCATTGATTTGGAAACTTGAAGTTAATTGCAGGTTGCTAAATTTTTTTTCGTTCTTATATTCAATCCATTTTAGTGAAGCTTTTAAGGAAGGAATTTGTCTCCTGAAACTGCAAGCTGCAAGAGAAACGCAAAGAAGAATTAATGCAAATAAAAACCAAAAGCTTGTATATACATGATCCAATTGAAGTTTTAAGACATTTTCTCCATTTAAAAATCCAAAAATTGGAGCATTATTGAAAATATCAATGTAAAATTTTTTATTATTACCTTGAGGTATGAAAGTTCCTATGCCACTTGAAATGGCTATGAAGATTATTAGTGAAATTGCAAATCTTAAACTTGATATTTTTAAAATTAAATTCTTAAAAATAATCATTTAAATCCAATTTGAAAATAAATTTAATAATCCTAGGGAAACTAAAAATATCCCACTTAAGGTGGGAATTATTTGACTAAATTTTCTAAGCTCTAAAAATTTTTTCAAGTTTTCTGCAGTAGCTCCTGCAACTATTAATGGAGTTACTTGACCTATTCCAAAGAAGAATAAAAAAATGATAGAGATTGTAGGGTTTTTAGCTTGCGATACCCAAGCCAGAAGAGTTGCTAAAACTGGAGTAATGCAAGGTGAAGAGGCTAACCCAAAAGTAGTTCCTATCGCAAAAGGTGCTAGAAATGTTGGTATTTTATCTTCAATGATTTTTAAATCAGGTCCATTTGGAAACTGAAACTTTAGAATTCCTAATAAATTTAAACCCATTATTATTGCTATCAAGGCAACAAGCGAAGTATAAAAAGATGGAATTTGTCCGTATATTTTACCTAAGAAACCACTAGCAGCTCCAAGTGCTACGAGTGCAAAAACGACTCCTCCTGAAAAACTAATAAGTTTAAATTTATTTTTTTCTGTTCCTCCTATATAAGCAATTGTTATTGGAAGTAAAGATAATGAACATGGCCCAAGACTTGTTAAAAGTCCTGCGCTGAAAACCAAAAATATAGTAAGTGGGCCAGGATTATTAAGACCATTCTGCATAAGCAGATTACCCTTTTGAGATAATTCTGAAATAACTAAATTAAATGATTCGATAACTTAATTTAAATTTTCTAAATTCTAACTAATTAAGAGCCTTTCGTGTACTAATCATACCAATAAATCCTGTTGATTCTAATGAACATCTCAGTAACATACCTGCAATAAAAAAAGATGCGATCAATGAATTCCCTCCATAACTAATGAAAGGTAGTGGTAAACCTGTAGTAGGCATTGAACCTGTTGCTACAGCAACATGCATTATTGATTGACCTGTCAACAATACACCAGATCCGATAGCAACTAATTTTGTATAGTTGTTTCTGCATTTAAGAGCAATTCTTAGGCTTACATAAGAAAAAACTGCTAAAAAACCTAAGAATAAAGTACACCCAAATAAACCAAATTCTTCCGCAAAAATGGCAAAAATAAAATCTGTATACATAAAAGGTAGGTACTGTAATTTTTGTATTGACAGCCCAAAACCTTGTCCAAACAACCCACCTGAACCTATAGCTAATAAACTCTGAACTAATTGAAATCCACTTTCCTGTTGATCTTTCCAAGGATTAATAAATGAAGTAACTCTAAGTTTTTGATATTCGTTATTAAGAATACTAATACATCCAGTAATGAATCCAAATGAGGCAAATGAGCAAAGAGAACTAATTTTTACGCCCCCACATAAACCCATAACCCAAAAAAGAATTCCAGTTAATGATGCAGTACTTAAATTAGGCTGCTTTAGTATCAATAGAATTAATAAACCAAATGAGATTATTGTAATTAATTTTTTATCATTATTTATCAGATTCCAATGAGCGAAAAGGTTAGATGCTTCTAAGATTAGGAAAGGTTTAATTAATTCAGATGGTTGCAGACGAAAAATTCCTAGTTCTAGCCATCTTGAAGATCCATTTACTGTGATTCCATTAATATTGGTCAGGAAAATCAAGAAGAATAAAATATAAAAAATAACTCTTGAAAACTTTAAAAGACTTCTTATGTTTGTATTGAGAACATAATAAAATAAACCCAAACCTGGAATTGTCCAAATAATTTGTTTTTTTAAAAAGTAAGCCCAATTTCCCATTTCCTTACTAGCCACCCACCAACTTGATGATCCTAAAATAAATATTCCTAAAATTGACCAAATTCCAATTAGCATAACGAGGATTTTTGCCTCATAAGGCCATATTTTCCAATGCAAGGGAAATATAAACTCTATTAAATTATTTTGATTCTTTTTGTTAGGAGAACTAAGGGATTTTTTTCTTTTAGAAATTCTTTTATATTTAATTTTTTCTTGACTTATCTCCAATTGTTTAGATGTATATGTACTATTGAGACGTTTAAATGAGAATTTGCCAAGTCTTTTATCAATGTTTTGAAGTGTAAATCAACTAAAAAGATGACTTTTTTAAAATTTATTCTTTAAGAATAAAGAAAAAAATCGGGTATAGACTCATCATAAATCTTAAGAATTAATTTTTTATAGAAAAAAACTAGCTAAAAGGTACCTCTCCGTGATAGATTCCGTGAGTTTATATACTTACTCCAAATCATTCAGAGGGGCTTCTAAACTATGTTCACACCAGTGGACTCAAATAGAAAAAAACTTGAACATCCTTCTTATGAGAATGTTCAATTATCTCATTCCCTAGATAATTCGATCATCAAAGAAAGTAAATCTGGCATTGCCAATCAAATAGATAATTTACTTTCTAAAAACGATGAATACACAAAATTGCAATTAACAATTTTTGGAATTACTTTTGTTGTTTCTATTTTACTAGCATCAATAACTGGAATTTTTCTCGGATTTACTTTTGGTTTTAGTATTTTTATAGGCGCAATTGCTGGTATTTTTTACTTACGTTTGCTTGCTAAAAGTTTAGGAAAACTTGGTAAAGAATCATCAGGTGTATCAAAATTGCAACTATTGGTTCCAGTTTGCCTCTTTATTTTTGCGAGCAAGCTAGGATCTTTGGATATTTTTCCTTCAATGATAGGTTTTTTTCTCTATAAACCTTCACTAATTTTTTATTTTTCACGTTCTTAAGTAAATTTTTTTTTCAAAACAAATGTTTTTTAATTCCTTGCTAACAAATTTTGCAGCATTAGAAGTTGGTCAACATCTTTATTGGCAAATTGGAAATATCAGACTTCATGGACAGGTATTTTTAACATCTTGGATTTTACTAGGAGCTTTATTAGTTTTTATTTCTTTAGGAACTAAAAAAATGGAAAATGATCCTAAAGGCCTTCAAAACTTGCTTGAGTTCCTCTGGGATTACATAAGAGATCTTGCTAGAACGCAAATAGGTGAAAAAGTTTATAGAGATTGGATGCCATTTATAGGTACTTTATTTTTATTCGTCTTTGTTAGTAATTGGGGAGGAGCTTTAATTCCTTGGAGATTGATTAAGTTACCAAGTGGAGAATTGGGAGCACCTACTGCAGATATCAATACAACTATAGCCCTGGCTTTATTGGTTTCACTTTCTTATTTCTATGCAGGTTTAAGCAATAAGGGTTGGAGATACTTCGAATACTATGTACACCCAACTCCGATTATGCTTCCTTTCAAAATTCTAGAAGACTTTACGAAACCTCTATCACTTTCTTTCAGACTATTTGGAAATATTCTGGCTGATGAACTTGTTGTTGGTGTTTTAGTCTTTTTAGTTCCTCTAATTCTTCCTATACCTGTTATGTTTCTAGGATTGTTTACTAGTGCTATTCAGGCATTGATTTTCGCAACTCTTGCTGCCTACTACATTGGAGAAGCTGTTGAAGAACATCATTAGCTGTCTTCTAATTCATTCAGGCGCTTTTACAAAGTGTCTGTAATCTGGCAAAATATCTAATCGCGTAGGTCTGAAAATATCAGACCCATTCTTAAATTAAAGGATGTCCAAGCGTGTATGACAAAAAAGATTTATCACAAGTATTAAGCTCTTTATTTCAAAATTATGGATTCGATTACTTCCGCTGCATCAGTTGTAGCTGCTGGTTTAGCAGTTGGTCTAGGTGCTATTGGCCCAGGTCTTGGACAAGGTAACGCAGCTCAAGGTGCTGTTGAGGGTATAGCCCGTCAACCAGAAGCTGAAGGTAAAATCAGAGGAACTCTTCTTTTATCATTCGCTTTCATGGAGTCATTAACAATTTACGGATTAGTTGTGGCTTTGGTACTACTTTTTGCGAATCCTTTTTCCTAAAAGTTAATATTGCTTCTACTCCTTATTAGCAATATTTAAATTTAATCTTTTAACTTCAACTGAATCATATGTTGGCCTTTAATTTTTTTGGTGCTACCGAAGGTGGATTATTTGATATAAATGCCACTTTGCCACTAATGGCAATACAAGTAGTTGCTCTCACTTACATATTAAATTCTCTCTTTTTTAAGCCTGTTGGCAATGTTGTTGAAAAAAGAGAAAAGTTTGTAAGTAATAACATTATTGAGGCCAAAAATAAGCTTTCAGAGGTTAAAAAATTAGAAGCTGATTTAATGACTCAGCTTCAAAGTGCTCGTTCAGAAGCTCAAAGAATTGTGGGCGAAGCTGAAAATGAGTCTGACAAGCTTTATAAAGAAGCACTAGAACTTGCTAACAACGAAGCAAATGCTTCAAAAGAAAAAGCAAGACTAGAAATTGAAAGTCAGACATCTGCTGCTCGTGATCAACTTTCTAAACAGGCTGATGATTTAAGCGAACTTATTGTTAATAGACTGATTCTAGAAAAATGAATTTAACTCTTTTAGCTACAGAAGGTTTTGGATTAAATTTCGATTTATTCGAAACTAATATCCTTAATTGGGCTGTAGTGGTTTTTGGCCTTTATAAATTTTTGCCTGGTTTCTTAGGTAAAATGCTTCAAAAAAGAAGAGAAGGAATTCTTCTTGAATTAAAAGATGCTGAAGATCGACTTCTCAATGCAACTCAAGCTTTAGAGAAGGCAAAGAAAGACTTATCTTTAGCAGAAGAAAAAGCTTCTCAAATAAAAGCAGATTCTCTCAAAAGATCTGAATCAATCAGAATGGAAAGTGAGAAAAAAGCAATCGAAGAGATGGCACGAATTAAACAAAGTGCAATTTCCGATGAGAGCTCTGAAGCATCCAGAGCAATTTCTCAACTTCGTAAAGAAGCTGTTGAATTAGCAATTAAGAAAGCTTTAGATTCTCTCCCAAATAGACTTGATAAAACAACACAAGAAAATTTGGTCACTCAATCAATTATCAATATTGAGGAGAACTAATGCCCCTTTTAAATTCAGTTACTACACCATATGCAGAGGCATTACTTCAAGTTGTGAATGAAAATTCGCAAACTGAAGAAATTGTTTCTGAGGTTAAACAACTTTTAGAATTATTAAACGATTCCCTTGAATTGGAGAAGGCACTTTCCTCTCCTGTTTTAGAAACAGATGCTAAGAAGAAAATCATTATTGAAATTTTTTCAAACAAGGTAAATTCTTCTTTACTGAATTTCTTAAAATTATTGGCCGATAGGCAAAGAATTGGAATTCTTACTTCTATTCTTGATAGGTTTTTAGAGATTTATCGAGAAAGTAGTAATATTGCTTTGGCAACTGTTACTTCAGCAGTCGAGCTTACTGATGAGCAGAAAGGTTTAATTACTCAAAAGATCATCAATATAGCAGGAACTGAAAAATTAGAACTTGTAACTAAAATTGACCCATCTCTTATTGGTGGTTTCGTCGCCAGTGTAGGATCAAAAGTAATTGATGCTTCCATTGCTTCACAAATTAGAAAACTTGGTTTGTCACTTTCCAAGTAACTTTTAAATCAACCTTAAATTCTTAAATCCATGGTATCTATACGTCCTGATGAAATCAGTTCAATCTTAAAACAACAAATAACTGATTATGACCAATCTGTAAGTGTTAGCAATGTAGGAACTGTTCTGCAAATCGGTGATGGCATTGCAAGAATATATGGCTTAGATCAGGTCATGGCAGGTGAGTTGTTGGAATTTGAGGATGGAACCGAAGGTATAGCTTTGAACCTTGAAGATGATAATGTTGGTGCTGTTTTAATGGGTGAGGCACTTGGCGTCCAAGAAGGGAGTAACGTTAAGTCAACAGGTAAAATCGCATCTGTTCCAGTTGGTGAGGCAATGCAGGGAAGAGTTGTTAACCCTTTAGGACAACCAATAGATGGGAAAGGTGAAATCCCTACTAGTGATACAAGGTTGATCGAAGAAATGGCTCCTGGAATAATCAAGAGAAGATCAGTACATGAACCAATGCAAACAGGTATCACATCTATTGATGCAATGATTCCTGTGGGAAGAGGTCAAAGAGAATTAATTATTGGCGATAGACAAACTGGAAAATCTGCTATTGCTATTGACACAATAATTAACCAAAAAGGTCAAGACGTAGTTTGTGTTTATGTGGCTATTGGTCAGAAGTCTGCGTCTGTGGCAAATGTGGTTGAGGTCTTAAGAGAAAAAGGAGCTCTTGATTACACTATTGTTGTTAGTGCAGGAGCCTCTGAAGCCGCAGCTTTACAATACTTAGCACCTTATACTGGCGCCGCAATTGCTGAGCACTTTATGTACCAAGGCAAAGCAACACTAGTTATTTATGATGATTTAACAAAACAAGCTCAGGCTTATAGACAAATGTCTCTCCTTTTGAGAAGACCACCAGGAAGAGAAGCTTATCCTGGAGATGTTTTTTATTGTCATAGCAGATTACTTGAAAGGGCAGCAAAATTATCTGATGATATGGGCGGCGGTTCAATGACAGCTCTCCCAATTATTGAAACTCAGGCAGGTGACGTTTCTGCTTATATTCCCACTAATGTTATTTCAATTACAGATGGACAAATATTCTTGAGCGCAGATTTATTTAACTCAGGATTAAGACCAGCTATCAATGTTGGTATTTCTGTTAGCCGTGTGGGAGGAGCTGCTCAAACAAAGGCAATTAAGAAAATTGCTGGAACTCTTAAATTAGAATTAGCCCAATTTGATGAATTAGCAGCATTCTCTCAATTCGCTTCTGATCTTGATGAAGCAACTCAACAACAACTAGAAAGAGGGAAAAGATTAAGAGAGTTACTAAAACAAGCACAATTCTCACCATTAAATCTTGCTGAACAAGTTGCTGTTGTTTATGCAGGTGTTAAGGGCCTTATTGATGAAGTTCCAGTTGAAGATGTAACTAAATTTGCTGCTGAACTAAGAGAATATCTTAAGTTAAACAAAGCAGAATTTATTGAGGAGATTCTTAAAGAGAAGAAATTGAATGATGGCCTAGAAGCAACACTTAAAGAGGTGATTAATGAAGTTAAATCCTCAATGCTTGCCACAGTTTAAATTTATTTAAGGAAATATCATGGCAAATCTTAAAGAAATTAGAGATCGAATAGTTTCTGTTAAAAATACACGAAAAATAACAGAAGCTATGAGATTAGTTGCAGCTGCAAAAGTTAGAAGGGCACAAGATCAAGTTCTTAAGAGTAGGCCTTTTGCAGATAAACTTGCTCGGGTTTTAGAAAATATTCAATCTAGAGTTCAGTTTGAAGCTGTAGATTCTCCTCTTCTATCAAAGAGAGATGTAAAAACAATTTCTTTGGTATGCATAACTGCTGATAGAGGATTATGTGGAGGATACAATACCAACATAATCAAGAAGGTGGAAATTAGGTATGCAGAGCTGATTAAACAAGGTTATGAACCAAATTTGATCTTAGTTGGTAAAAAGGCAATAGGTTATTTCCAAAATAGGAAAGATAGATACACAATTAAAAGCACATTTAAAGAGCTGGAACAGGTACCAACTACAACAGATTCTGAGGGGATAACAAGTGAAGTCTTAGCTGAATTTCTTTCAGAAAATTCTGATAGGGTAGAAATTATATATACGAAATTCATCACTCTAGTTAGCTGCGCCCCTGTCGTTCAAACACTACTGCCCCTTGATCCTCAAGGTATTGCAGATGAAAATGATGAAATTTTTAGGTTAACAACTAAAGATAGTAAGTTACTTGTTGAAAAATCAAATATTGAAAAAAGTGATTCAGAGAAGTTGCCATCAGATATTGTTTTTGAGCAAAGTCCTGATCAACTATTAGATTCGTTGTTACCATTATATTTACAGAACCAGGTACTAAGAGCTCTTCAAGAGTCGGCTGCTTCAGAACTCGCTTGCAGGATGACTGCTATGAATAATGCGAGTGATAATGCTAAAGAATTAGCAAGTACTTTGAATCTAACCTATAACAAAGCCAGACAAGCAGCTATTACTCAAGAAATATTAGAAGTTGTAGGAGGTTCAGCTGTTTAGAAATAAGATTTAGGATATGCCTGAATACAATATCAAAGTTCAATTTGAGCAAAAGACTTTTAGTTTTTTATGTTCTGAAGATCAAGATATTATTTCAGCGGCAAAAATTAATGGAATAGATTTACCAAGTAGTTGTTGTTCAGGAGTTTGTACAGATTGTGCATCCATGATATTGGAAGGATCTGTAGATCAAGAAGATGCTATGGGATTAAATGATGATTTGAGGGAAAAGGGCTTTGCACTTTTGTGTGTGGCATATCCCAAGTCAGATTTGAATATTGTTATTGGTAAAGAAGTCGAAGATGATTTATATAATGATCAATTTGGTAAATATCAAAAATGAAATTAAGTTCAGTTGATTTTTATTTAGATTGGCCAGTTTCAATAAAATTAAAAAATTTAAGGGAATTTATTGTTGCAAATTTAGAAAAAAAAGGTGATGTAATTCGATGGTCAATTGTTGATATTCAAAATTCTATTGACTCTTATGGAACAAAAAAACTTAAAATTAAAGCTGTCTTAGCAAATTTAAAAATATAAATTGAAATATTTTTAATAATGGAAAATTCACCAACTATATTAATTGTTCCAACTGGTATTGGTTGTGAAGTAGGAGGTTTTGCTGGGGATGCACTTCCTACCGCTAAATTATTAGCATCGGCAAGTGGATGTTTAATTACTCATCCAAATGTTATGAATGGCGGTACTCTTTCTGAAAAAGATAAAAATATTTTTTATGTTGAGGGTTATAGTTTAGACCGACTTGCTAAAGGAGAAATCGCTTTAAAAAGGGTAAAGCAACAGAAAATTGGGATAATTTTTGATTCAGCCATTGAAAGTGAAATATTAGTAAGACATTTACAAGTTGCTGATGCATGTGTTTCTACTTTAGGGATTAATGTTCATTCTTATGTGATTACAAAAAAGCCATTAAAGATAGTTATTGATTCAGATTCGTCAAAAATCAGTTGTGGCACAATTGAAAATCCTGATACTCTAATTGATGCTGGAAAATTTTTAATAGAAAAGGGAGTTACGGCAATAGCAATTGTGGCAAAATTTCCAGATGATTCAGATTCTTCAGAAACAAATATTTATCGAGAGGGGAAAGGGGTTGATCCTATTTCTGGAGTCGAAGCAGTTATAAGTCATTTAATAAGCAAATTCTTAAAAGTTCCGTGTGCTCACGCACCTGCTTTAAATCCGATTGAATTGAACGAAAAATTAGATCCACGTGCAGCTGCAGAAGAAATAGGATATACCTTTTTACCATCAGTACTGATTGGGTTAAGCAACGCTCCGGACATTGTTGAATTGCCTGCTAAAAATGAATTAATCTCACTACACCCTGATCAGATTGAAACTATTGTTGTTCCTAATGGAGCACTAGGTGGAGAAGCAGTACTAGCAGGGATTGAAAAAGGTTTAAATATTATCTCTGTAAAAAATCAAAATACATTAAAAGTGACAAATGGGTTTTATGATTATCCCAATCTTTTTGAAGTGGATAATTATTTAGAAGCTGCAGGCATAATTCTTGCCATCAAAAAAGGTATCAACCTTGATTCAGTTAAACGGCCTTTGAAAAAAATCCAACAGTGTTCTTATAGTGATTAATAAGATATTGCAATTGGAACTCTCCAGTCACTTCCTAATGACTGACTGCTTAGTTTAAGAATAGGGGGAGCCTGCTTTCTTTTGAATTCCGCTTTTTTAATAAGTGAGATTATTTTTAAAATTAATTCTTTTTTATAACCATCTTCTTCTAGTTGTTGTAAATCTTTTTTCTCTTCAATAATTCCTTTAAGAATATTATCTAAAATAGAATAAGGTGGGAGAGAATCAGTATCTAATTGATTAGGACCTAATTCGGCACTTGGAGCTTTTGTACGTATATTTTCTCCAATTATTTTCACATTAGTATCTAACATATATGATTTTCTATGATTAATTGAATCTTCACTATCAAGCCAATTGCATAATTTAAAAACATTAGTTTTGTATAAATCCCCAATTACCGATAATCCTCCATTCATATCACCATAAAGTGTGCAATATCCTACAGCTAACTCTGATTTATTTCCTGTTGAAAGTAATAAATGCTTTTCTTGATTTGCTAAAGCCATCAGAAGCGTTCCTCTGATCCTTGATTGAATATTTTGATTTGTTATTTCAGCCATCTCGAAAGATATAGTTTTTACAAAAGATTCTTCAAAAGAGCTCATCAAGTTTTCAATTGGGATACTATTGAATTTTATTTTTAATCTTCTCGCTAAATCTTTCGCATCACTCTTTGAATGAGATGAGCTCCACTTAGAGGGCATTGAGACGCAATAAATATTATTATTGCCAAGAGCAGCTGTCGCAATTGCTGAAACAAGTGCTGAATCAATGCCACCACTTAGTCCAATTAAAGCTGTTTTAAAACCGCATTTTTGAGCATAATCCCTTACCCCAAGGACTAATGCATCAAAAATTGATGACATCTCAGACTTTTCAAGTTTATTTTTTTGAGGTTTTGTTTGTTCAATGTCCCAACTAGAGAGGTCTTCTGAAAAAGATTTTAATTGCTTAATTTTAGATCCATTCTTATCAAGAATAAAACTATTTCCATCAAAAATTAAATTATCATTGGCGCCAATCTGGTTTACATATATCAGTGGTACTTGAAGATATTGAGCAGCAAAACTGCAAACTTTGGATCTTAGCTCTAACTTTTTGAAGGTATATGGGGAGGCTGATAAATTCACTAAGATATCAACTTTTTTTTTCTTTAAATCAAAAATAGGATTCTTTTTATGAATTCCTCTACCTTCTATATTTTTGTTGACCCATAAATCCTCACATATAGTAAAGCCAAGTCGCCAAGTTTTATTATTTATCTCTTTTGTTAATACGGAAACTTTTTCTCCTGATCTAAAGTATCTTTTCTCATCAAATACCTCATAGGTGGGAAGAATAATTTTACGAGCAATTATTTTCCATTCACCGCGCTCAAGCAATGCAATAGAATTATAGAGATTTGGGAAAAAAGAATCATTTATTATCTCAGCTATCCCCACTGTGATACTTAAGTTTCCATATTTTTTATTAATATCTGAAGCTAATTGGTCAAGAATTTGATACTGATTTTTGATTAAATTTTTTTTTAGAAGTAGGTCATTTGCTGGATATCCCCATAATGATAATTCTGGAGTAAGAACTAAATCAGCAGAATTTGAGCTAGCTTTCGAAGCAACATAAAGTATTTTTTTTGCATTGCCCTCTAGATCTCCAACAACTGGATTAATTTGAGCAAGTAAAAACTTCATTCAACTAATTTAGTGGATTCATATAAATTATTCTTTTTAACAATATCTATTAATGAAGTTGGTAAATTAGAATAACTAAAATGTGACCTTAACTTAGAACTTGAAATGTTTGGGATTTTTATGGTTGAAATCTTAAATTTCACTTTATAAGTTTCTAACATTTTAAGAGTATTTGATTCAACAGGATATCCGTCTCTTAAAATTATAAAAAAACTTACCTCCTTAATGATTTTATCAAAATTTTTCCAATGGAAAATATCTTTAATTAAATCACTCCCAATAACAAAATCTAAATTATTAATTGACTCTACTGCCCATTGGCTACTAACATTTTGATTAAATAAAATTTTAGGATTATCTAAATCTTCAATAAGAGTTTTTAATAAATGGCTACGAATAGAGATATCCTCTTTGTGATTTTTGTTTGGGTTATTGCTTACATAACTAATAGTAAAAGAATAAATTTTGGATAATTCTTCAAGTATTTTTTTATGACCAATTGTAGGTGGATCTGCACTGGTACCAAATAATGCAATTCTTTTTCCCATTAAAGTTTTAAGGCAGAATGCTAACAAAATTATTATTTAAATTTCTATTTGAAAAATAAATATTTATGTGGTTAAAAATTTCTGGGTCATTAAAATTGATATTTTGGATCATAATAGCGGGTTCTATAAAAGAATCTTTGCTTCTCATAAATATCTCTTTTGCTGCTAGTTTTCCTAGGATTTTTGTAGAATGAACTGCAATTGCTGCTTGAATAATTGCAATGGGTCCATAGGGTAATAATGAAAGCCCGTTGGTAAAAGGTGCTGTTAATAGAATTACTTTCTTAATAAGATTGAATGATGTATTGACGCCGACTTGCGTGACTCCCAAAAATAAATTATTTATGGATATATTTTTAAATATTTTTCTTGAAGATTCACCTTTCAACTTTAAGCCGTAAATCTTACTTAATTCGCTAATTAATGCGGTATCTAGTGCGAAACTACCAGCAACATCAAATAAAATAAAGGGATTAAGAGCTACTGCTGATGCCTTTATAGTCGAAAATTTACCAATAGTTGACTGAGCTAATTTCTTCCTTCTTTTCAATCTTTGCTCTTTTATTTGCAGAAACAATTTGTCAGCTAATTGAATAGAATTGAGTGTTATTAATATCTCACCATATTTATTTATTATTTTTGTTACGTAATTTTTAAGATTGTTTTCATGATTAATAATTATTGGAATATTTAAATCTTTTGGAAGCTTAAACTTTATATTTTCAATTATTTCTTTTAATTCATCATTATTGAATAGATCGATTTTGTTTAATATTAAAATAATTTTTTTTCCATCTTTTATAAAAGAGCTGATTTCGCTTAACTCATTTCTATTTAAATCTCCCGAAACTATAAATAAAATAAGGTCTGAATGATTTATAAAAGAGTAAACTTTATCTGGGAATTTAATATTGCAGAAATCAAATCCTGGAGAATCTAGCAACTCTAAACTATTGAGTGTTTGATCTTTAAGAGTCCAAGTTTCTGATTGTATTTCTCTTGTGGTCCCATTAATAATATCTGTTTTGAATATGTCTTTTTTTAATAAAGAATTTAAAATAGAAGATTTCCCTACGCCTGATCTACCATATGTGCCAATTCTTATTTTTTTTTCTTTGAGTCTTAAAAGTTGTTGATTAAAAGAAATTATTTCTCTATTAAGAAAACTTTTTTCATAGTTGGTAAGATCAATACTTTCCCACCATTTTTTTAAAAGTAAGTAATTTTTACTGATTTCCAATTGTTTCATGATTTATTTTTCCACCAACCAGCCAATACAGATAAGACAGCTTCTGCACCAATAATTCCCACAAATCCCCCAAATTCATCTACTACTACTTTCACTCCTTTATGATCCTTGTCAAATCTTGTTAATAATTGATCTGCTTTAATCATTTCGGGAATGTAGTCAACAGGCTCGCAAATTTCTGATAATAATTTTTTATTTTCCCCATTAATTAAATTCGCTAGCATTTTCTCACGTTTTACGACCCCTTGTATTTTGTCAACTTTATCTCCTAAAATAACCCACCAAGGTGAGTTATCTGACATTATAAATTTTGAAATTTCATCAAGATTAGAAGAACCATCGAGACAAGGTGCTGAAACCCTAGGAATCATTAAATCTTTAGCTTTTAAATCATTTAATTGAAAAACCTTAAATATCATTGCTGCCTCATCAGCTTCTATCAAACCTTTCTGACTTCCAATTTTTGCCATTTGTCTAATTTCTTCCTCATCAGTTGAAATTTCATTTTCTGCAGTAATAACTGGAAATATTTGCTCTATTAATATTAAGAATGGCCTCATTAGGGTATTTAGTATTCTCAGGATTGGCACGGATAATAAAGCTATTTGTATTGAAAATCTTGTTCCAAGAGCTTTGGGTAGTACTTCTCCAACTAAAACGACGAGTATATAAAAAACAATTGAAAACAGGGTTAAGCCAAAACTGCTATTAATAATCAATGCTCCGTATACTCCAAGAATAAGACTTCCAATTATGTTGAATCCATTATTAGTAATTGTAATTACAGTTAATGTCCTCCCAAGATGTTTTCTAAGTTTAAGGAGTTGATTCGCAGAACTTTTAGGCTTTTGCCTTGAGGCTATTTCTAGAATTCTAATTGAATTTACAGCTAAAAAAGCCGCTTCTACTCCCGAACAACATGCTGACCCAATTAAAATAATAATAATAAGCAAAATTAAACCGTAAACACTTGGTTCCATTAAGATAGATTTAACAATGAATCTGTTTTAATTTATTCTTCCATTTTTTTTTAAAACACGCCAATACTCAATTTATGTTTAAACCTAATAATAAAGTTTTTGAAGAAAGAAGAGAAATTTTTCTCAATAAATTAAATGGGAAAGCTGCTATTATTCCAGGTGCTAACCTTGTAAAGCATCACGCAGATTGCGAGTATCCTTTTAGGCAAGATAGTAATTTTTGGTATTTAACTGGTTTTGATGAGCCTGATGCGATTGCTCTTTTCTTATCTCATAAGCCAAAGGGAGAGAGATTTATTTTGTTTGTCGCACCGAAAGATGCTATCAGCGAAGTTTGGCATGGTTTTAGATGGGGTTTGGAAGGCGCTGAAAAAGAGTTTAAGGCAGATAAGGCTCATTCAATAAATGATCTAAGAGATTTAATGCCAGGATATCTAAATGGTTCTGAAGAGCTTGTTTTTTCAATTGGTAAGAATTCATTTATTGAAAAAATAGTACTTGAGATATTTTCAAAACAACTTGAAAATCGCTCAAGATTGGGGACTGGCGCAAATTCTATAAAATCTCCAGAAATTTATTTAAATGATATGAGATTAATCAAAAGTGAATTTGAGATCAAGAGAATGAAAGAGGCCATACAAATTTCAGCAGAAGCTCATGAACTAGTCAGAAAATCTATCTCATCTAAGCAAAACGAAAGACAAATTCAGGGTCTTTTAGAGGGATTCTTTTTAGAAAAAGGTGCAAGAGGACCTGCTTATAATTCTATCGTTGCTTCAGGAGATAATGCATGTATTTTGCACTACACTTTAAATAACTCTCCATTGAATAAGGGGGATTTGTTATTGGTTGATGCTGGCTGCTCCTTAACTGATTATTACAATGGAGACATAACACGAACTATTCCAATAAGCGGGAAATTTTCTAAAGAGCAAAAAGTTATCTATGAGATTGTTTTGAGTGCTCAAAAAACTGCAATAAGAAGTGTTATAAAAGGATCAAATTCTTGCGCTGTTCATAATGCTGCGTTAACAGTTTTAGTAGAGGGATTAAAAGAAATTGGTTTATTATCGGGCAGCACTGAGGAGATAATCGAGAAACAATCATACAAACATCTATACATGCATAGAACTGGTCATTGGCTAGGCTTAGATGTTCATGATGTTGGAGCATACAGAATGGGAGACTATGAAGTGCCACTACAGAATGGAATGATTCTTACGGTGGAACCTGGTATTTATATAAGTGACAGGATTCCCATCCCAGAGGGACAGCCCACTATTGATGAGAAATGGAAAGGCATTGGGATCAGAATTGAAGATGATGTTCTGGTCAAAGATACAAATCCGGAAGTTTTAAGTATTACAGCACTAAAAGAAATTTCTGATTTGGAATTTTAAAATTTGACTTATCTAGTTAATAGATTTATTTTTTATAAAGTTTAAAGTTCAAAATGGACAAATCAGATTCATATGATTTCAAACTCTCTCAAGCAAGAGGTTTAGCTAGTCAGCTTGGAATGTTTGCAGAAGAAAATGATATCCCTAAGGATCTTTGGGATTCATTAGAAGATACAATATATGATTTTTATCAAGTTTCTCATGATAGATAAGAATTCTCTTTGGAGATTATCAATAACTAAAATCAAGAAATTTTGAATGAATCAATCAAAATGTGACCATAAACTGATAAATTATTTATTGAACATATATAAGTGAATGACCTCATCAGATAATCTAAATCAAAATTCAACAGAAAAAGAAAAAAACAGTGATCACCCAAAATCTAAAAATCCTTCCCATAATTCAGGCATGATGGGAGCAACTGCAGTATTAGCGGCAGCCAAAATTGATGAAGATGGAGTTCCTACTGGTTATACTCCCAAACCTGACGAAGGAAGGTTCATTATTAAAGTGTTGTGGTTACCTGATAATGTTGCTTTAGCTGTTGATCAAATCGTAGGGGGAGGGCCAAGTCCTCTGACTGCTTATTATTTTTGGCCAAGAGATGATGCTTGGGAAAAATTAAAAAGTGAACTAGAGAATAAAGGTTGGATAACAGATAATGAAAGAGTTGAGATATTGAATAAAGCTACAGAAGTAATAAATTATTGGCAAGAAGAAGGTAAAACAAAGAAATTAGAAGAAGCCAAGTTAAAGTTTCCGGAAGTAACTTTTTGTGGAACAGCTTAAAACTAGTTCTTTGCAGCTTGAATCCTAGCCTCAGCCTTAGAAATCTCTTTTAAAGCTTTGATTTTCTCTGGATTTTTTTCATTTTCAGAAAATTTACTTATGGCTAATTTTGCTTCTTTAAGATCTTGTTCAGCATTTTGAACATTAATTTCAGATCCAATTTCTGCATTGTTTACCAAAACTATAACTTCATCTGATTCAATTTCAGCGAAGCCCCCCATTAAAGCTATTGATTTCCACTGGGAATTCATTCTTAGCCTTAAAACACCAATATCAATAGCTGTAACTAATGAAATATGTCCAGGTAATACACCTAGTTGGCCTGTAGTACTAGGAAGGATTACTTCTTCTGCTTCGCCTTGATAAACATTTTTATTAGGAGCTAAAACTTTAAGAGAAATTGCCATTAATTTAGGATTATTTAGGATTATATAAGTAAATTTAGATATTTATTTTTCTGATTTTATTTTTTCAGCCTTTGCTTTAACTTCATCAATATTACCTACTAAGTAAAATGCCTGTTCGGGTAAATCATCTAATTCACCTGACAAAATCATATTAAAACCAGCTATGGTATCTTCCAATTTTACGTATTTCCCAGACATACCTGTAAATATTTCTGCTACGAAGAAAGGTTGTGAAAGGAATTTTTCAATTTTTCTAGCCCTGTCAACTGTTAATCTGTCCTCTTCAGAAAGTTCATCTAAACCAAGAATTGCAATGATATCTTGTAATTCTTTGTATCTTTGCAAAGTTGATTGAACTGCTCTAGCAGTTTTGTAATGTTCATCTCCAACAACTGATGGTTGAAGCATCGTGCTTGTTGAGTCTAATGGGTCAACCGCAGGATAAATCCCCTTGGCTGCAAGAGCTCTTGCGAGCACAGTAGTAGCATCTAAATGTGCAAAGGTTGTAGCTGGAGCAGGATCAGTTAGGTCATCTGCAGGTACATAAACAGCCTGAATAGAAGTAATTGAACCTTCTAATGTAGATGTGATTCTTTCTTGTAACTCACCAACATCAGTCCCCAGAGTCGGTTGGTATCCAACAGCTGAAGGCATTCTTCCAAGTAAAGCTGATACTTCAGAACCAGCCTGAACAAATCTAAAAATGTTATCAACAAAAAGTAGAACATCTTGTTTATTTACATCTCTAAAGTGTTCAGCCATTGTTAGTGCAGACAAACCTACTCTCATTCTTGCACCAGGGGGCTCATTCATCTGTCCAAAGCATAAGGCAACCTTTGATTGAGTTAAATCATCTGCATTGATAACGCCTGATTCTTTAAATTCTTCATATAAATCATTCCCTTCTCTGGTTCTTTCTCCTACACCTCCAAAAACAGACACCCCACCATGTTCTTTCGCAATGTTATTAATAAGCTCTTGAATAAGAACTGTCTTCCCAACACCAGCACCGCCAAATAATCCCACTTTTCCTCCTTGTCTATAAGGAGCTAAAAGGTCGATAACTTTTATACCAGTTTCAAAAACTTTTGGCTTAGTCTCTAAGTCAGTTAACTTTGGAGCTGATCTATGAATGGGTGCAGTAACTTCAGTTTTTACTGGACCTTGTTCGTCTACTGGTTCACCTAAAACATTAAAAATTCTTCCTAAAGTTGCTTCGCCAACAGGAACAGAAATTGGTGCGCCTGTGTCTATTGCCTCCATCCCTCTTACAAGACCGTCTGTGCCACTCATTGCCACTGCTCTGACTCTATGGTCACCTAGTAGCTGTTGAACCTCTGCAGTGAGCGCTATCTCTTGTCCAGCAGGATTTTTTGCTTCAATTCGTAAAGCATTTAGTATTTTAGGTAATTTCCCAGCTGGGAATTCTACATCTAGAACTGGACCAATTACCTGACGCACTACGCCTTTTGTTTGTGAAGAAGTTGATGGAGTTGCTACCATTTTTTATTAATTGGGGGATGGCTAGCTGATTATATACAGCTTATATTCCGAAAATACTACCATCTCATGGGTAGATTCGTTAAATGGGTTCGGCCACCCGCACAGTTAAAGTATGGTTTAATTGCCGCTTGGCGGATTATGTTGTTGATGATACGGATAGAGAATTTCTCTTTCCATTTATGACGCTAAGCGTCTCAATTATGATTATCCATTAATCTATGGCAGCTGTTTCACTTACAGTCTCTACAGTAAAACCACTGGGAGATAGAATATTTATTAAAGTTTCCGCATCTGAGGAAAAAACTGCTGGGGGCATTCTTTTGCCTGATACAGCTAAAGAAAAACCACAGGTAGGAGAAGTTGCTCAGGTAGGCCCTGGGAAACTAAATGACGATGGCTCTCGACAGACTCCAGAAGTGAGTATTGGCGATAAAGTCTTATACAGCAAATATGCTGGAACCGACATTAAATTGGGAGGAGATGAATATGTCTTGCTCTCAGAAAAAGATATCTTAGCTGTCGTAGGCTAAAATATTTGTTTCAAAAATTATTAAAACTTATTACTAAATTGCTGCCTAAACATGGCTAAAAGAATTATTTACAATGAGCAAGCTCGTAGAGCGCTCGAGAGAGGAATCGATATCCTTGCTGAGTCTGTGGCTGTAACGCTTGGACCAAAAGGAAGAAATGTTGTCTTAGAGAAAAAATTTGGCGCTCCACAAATTATTAATGATGGTGTCACAATCGCTAAAGAGATTGAATTAGAGGACCACATTGAAAACACAGGGGTTGCATTAATCAGACAAGCAGCTTCAAAAACTAATGATGCTGCTGGTGACGGCACTACAACTGCTACTGTTCTGGCGCATGCAATGGTTAAAGCAGGGTTGAGAAACGTTGCTGCAGGAGCTAATGCAATCACCCTAAAAAAAGGAATTGATAAAGCTACTGAATTTCTAGTTGGTAAAATTCAGGAAAATTCCAAACCTATCAGTGATAGTAATGCTATTGCTCAATGTGGAACTATTGCAGCTGGAAATGACGAAGAAGTAGGTCAAATGATAGCCAATGCAATGGACAAGGTTGGCAAAGAAGGCGTTATTTCCCTAGAAGAGGGAAAATCAATGACTACTGAATTAGAAGTTACTGAGGGGATGCGTTTTGATAAAGGTTATATTTCGCCTTACTTCGCAACAGATACAGAAAGAATGGAGGCTGTTTTAGATGAACCATTTATTCTTCTGACTGATAAAAAAATTGCTTTAGTACAAGATTTAGTTCCCGTTTTGGAACAAATAGCTAAAACTGGTAAGCCATTAGTCATAATCGCAGAAGATATAGAAAAAGAGGCTTTAGCAACTCTTGTCGTTAATAGATTAAGAGGTGTCTTGAATGTCGCCGCAGTAAAAGCGCCTGGATTTGGCGATAGAAGAAAAGCTATGTTGGAGGATATGGCAGTTCTAACCAATGGTCAACTCATTACTGAGGATGCAGGCTTGAAATTAGAAAATGCTACTTTAGATATGCTTGGAACTGGTAGAAGAATAACTATCAATAAAGAGACCACAACAATAGTTGCTGAGGGTAATGAACAAGCTGTTACTGCTCGATGTGATCAAATTAAAAAGCAAATGGATGAAACAGATTCCTCCTACGACAAAGAAAAGCTTCAAGAACGTCTAGCAAAATTAGCTGGAGGAGTAGCTGTGATTAAGGTTGGAGCTGCGACTGAAACTGAGATGAAGGATAAAAAACTTCGTCTTGAGGATGCTATAAATGCTACAAAAGCTGCTGTTGAGGAAGGAATTGTTCCTGGAGGAGGAACAACTCTTGCTCATTTATCTCCAATCCTAAAAGATTGGGCTGATAAAAATTTAGTTGGAGAAGAATTAATTGGAGCTAACATTGTCGAAGCTTCTCTGACTGCTCCTCTTATGAGAATTGCAGAAAATGCAGGTTCTAATGGTGCTGTGATTGCTGAAAATGTAAAATCTAAGCCATTTAATGATGGATTTAACGCTGCTACTGGAGAATATGTTGACATGTCCTCTGCAGGTATAGTTGATCCTGCAAAAGTAACACGTTCAGGATTACAAAATGCAGCCTCTATAGCAGGAATGGTTCTTACCACTGAATGCATAGTTGCAGATTTACCTGAGAAAAAAGATTCAGCTTCTCCAGCAGGTGCTCCAGGTATGGGCGGTGACTTTGATTATTAACTAAAAAGTAGTTAATAAAATTAACCTTTTAATTTAAGGAATCATTCAAAATGATTCCTTATTTTTTTTGCAAATATTATGAAATCCAACCAGCGCTTAAAATAATTGCGAGAGATAAAAATATGAATAAAAAAGTCCACGTGATTTTGTTGAGAGAAGCCTCTGCACTACTTGCACTATTAAACATTGAGCTTCCACTGGCTGCGATTCCTCCCATCCCATCACCTTTTGGACTATGTAGTAAAACTAAAAGTATTAGTAGAACTCCAGATAACACCCATATCCAACTAAGAATTTGAATCATTGGTTAAGTCTTGTATTCACTTTAGACATGTTGTACCACTTTATTATAACCTTTTAACTCTATCTCTTTAATAAGAGATTTTCCTGTCATTTCCTTTGGAATTGGGAGATTTAATAATTGCAATAAAGTTGGGGCAATATCTGCTAAGCCAGCATTATCCCTCAAATAAATCTCATTTCCCATATTTGGGATTTTTCTTTTTTCGCCCTCAACAAAAATTAAGGGAACCTTGTTTATTGTATGTGCAGTCCATGGTTCTCCAGTAGGACTTTTCATTAGCTCTGCATTTCCATGATCAGCTGTTATCAGAATGCTTCCACCCATTTCTCCAGTAGCATTAACTATCTTACCTATACATTTATCCACCATTTCAATCGCTTTAATTGTTGCATCTATATTGCCTGTGTGACCCACCATATCAGGATTAGCAAAATTAATTACAATAAAAGCATAGTTTCCACTTTTTATTGCTTCAGAACAACTAATAGTTAATTCTTCAGCAGACATTTCGGGCTCCATATCGTAAGTTGCGACTCTTGGCGATGGAATTAAATATCTCTCTTCTCCTGGTAAGGGAATTTCTACTCCACCATTAAAAAAATATGTTACGTGAGGATATTTTTCTGTTTCTGCTGTTCTGTATTGTTTGAGACCATTTTCTGAAACTACTTGGCCGATGAAATTATTAAGAGACTCAGGAGGAAATATAACTTTGACGGGAAAGTTTGTGTCATATTGAGTAAAAGTAACTAAATCTAATTTTGGAAAAACTTTTCTTTTGAAGTCTGAAAATTCTTTATCTGAAAGAGATTTAATTATTTGTCTAGCTCTGTCTGGACGAAAGTTAAAGCAAATCAAACTGTCCCCATCTTTAAGATAGTTTTCAGATAATCTTATTGGCTCTATAAATTCATCGGTTATGTTTTCGCCATAACTTTTTTCGATATATTCATGAGGAGAAATTTTGCGTACTTGAATATTTGGATCAGTCAAAATAGTGTAAGCTTTCTCTGTTCTGTCCCATAAAAGATTTCTATCCATCATCCAATATCTTCCAGATATTGAGGCGATCTCTCCGACGTTGAATTTTTTTATGCATGACTCGATTTGATTGAGATATTTAGATGCACTTTTTGCAGGAGTATCCCTGCCATCGGTAATAATATGAATTGCAACTTTTTTGAGGCCGTTATCCGATGCCCATTTTATTAAACCTAATAAATGATCAATATGACTATGTACACCTCCATCAGAACATAAACCGGTGATATGTAAAGTTGAATCGTTTTTCTTTAATGAATGAGCTAACTCTCCTAACTCATTAACTTTGTTTAACTGATTGTGTTTTACAATATGGGTAATTCTTACAAGTTCTTGTTGGATTATTCTTCCTGAACCAATAGTAAGGTGGCCAACCTCCGAATTACCCATTTGTCCATCTGGCAAGCCTACATCAGATCCACTAGCGCTAATTAGAGTATGAGGGTATGCGTGCCATAAAGAATCCATTATTGGTGTATTCGCACTTTTTATAGCATTGTCAGATATTTCTTCTCTATATCCCCATCCATCCAGGATTGCGAGAACTACAGGACTCTGTGGAACGCTTAATTTATTAATATTTTTGCTCCTAATCTTTGACATATTTAGATCAAATTCATTATTAAGTGATCAGATATTAAATCTAGCTTTAAAAGCTACTTTTTAACAATTTATATTTAACTATAGTTAGCTTTTGCTAATTTATGAAGATATTGAACTAATATTTTTTATTAATAAAGCATGCCTATTAAAAACAAAAGGATCGTAATACTCTCTGAAGTGGAGCTTAAAAAAACTATTGCACGTTTAACTTCCGAAATTATTGAAAAAGTAAAAAACCTAGATAACTTACTCTTGGTTGGTATTCCTACTAGAGGGATTGATTTAGCCGAAGTTCTTGAAAAAGAATTATGCTTCAAGACTGGTTTAAAAATAAAAAAAGGAACTATTGACCCAACTTTTTATAGAGACGACCAACATAGAGTTGGAACTCGTCTAATAAAGGCAACAGATATTCCCACTCCTATTGAGAAACAAGAAATTCTTTTGATAGATGATGTAATCTATACAGGGAGAACAATTAGAGCTGCAATGGATGCTCTTTATTCATGGGGCAGGCCTCAAAGGGTAATGCTATTAGTAATGGTAGATAGAGGCCATAGGGAATTACCTATTCAACCAGATTTTTGTGGTAAAAAAGTTTCAACTTCTAAACATGAAAGTATTAGTTTACGTCTCAAGAAAATTGATAATGAAGATGGAGTTTTTCTTGAATAGTATTATTTCAGAAGATATTTCCTAAATTATATTCTCCTAAAAATTCATCTTTAATATCAAAACACCTTACAAGTAAATTAGCTTTTTCAGTTATTTTAAAGAAAAGTATTAAGTTGTCTTTCCCAATATTAGATTTATTTTTAAGTACGATCTTAGGAGGGTTTTTGTCCCATTTAATAGTTTCTTCTTCACTTTGAACCTCTGATAATTTTGGTAATCCATTTTCAAAAATCACATCATATGCTCTTTCTTTTTGTGTTTCTCCAATTATTATTTCAAATATTTTTTGATTATTTTTACTGGCTTGTAGGATTAATTTAAATGGGTTTTCAGTTGGCCATGTTTGACCTTTACAAAAAATAGGATGCCAAAAGTGTTTTTGTTCTCTCATATTAAATAATCTTATAGATAATCCTTTGCTTAAAATGTCCTTAATTTTTACTCCTGGGGTCATTGCCAATGCTCCTAAAGCTATTGATTCAATGGGAGGTGGTGACTTTATTTGAATATTTGAAATCTTTGTTGTTATCCATTCTTTAATCAATGGTATTTGAGTACCCCCTCCAACCAAAATAATTGCACTTAAGTCATCTACTGTGCAAAATTTACCTCTTGCTTCATTTAATAGATCTTTAAGTAAGGAGTTAAGGTGATTAAGAAGATTATTCTCAATAATAATTTTCTCAAATAATTCTTTACTTAAATAAAACTCTTTTTCTTGATATCCTTTAATCAATAATTTTGTGGGATATTTATTTTCATATTTGATTGCTGATGAGCTGAGTTTACATTTTATTTCTTCAGCTTTTAGAAGATTTATTGGATATTCGTTATTTGGAATAAAATAATCAACGATCCATTGATCAATATCTTTTCCACCAATTTTTGAACCTATTTTACTAATTATTTCAGCACACCTTATTTTTTGTTTTGAAATAGAACTTACATCATTTCCTTTGAATTTTAATAGTTCGGCTATTGGGCCAGTTTTCCCTTCTCCTCCCTCTATTTTGACTATATTCATATCAATTGTGCTTCCTCCAATATCTAGCGTCATAATTTTTGAACCGAATGGCATATTAACTCCTAAACTTGCTGCAGTTGGCTCATCAACTAATGCTATTTCATCTACTGAAATCTCCCCGCAGAGGTTAACTAACCATTCTCTGTAGCCCTTGTATGTATCAATAGGAGCGGTTAGAACAAGTCTCTTGACTTCGTATTTTTGAGGAATGCTTTCCCACAAATATTTAAAAAATTTTTCGCCACATTCAGAAGGGTTTAAGATATTTTTTCGGTTAGTTTTTTCAATAGGATTTCCGATTAATCTTTTAAAATTGGAATGAAAACATAAATCCGAATTAATCTTATCCCTCATTTTTAAAGCACTAATTCCAATTTTCAAAATTTTTGAAGGTTCCTCGAACCAAAC
>JAOOML010000010.1 GCA_028409275.1 Prochlorococcus sp. AH-716-I09
CATACATCAAATGACAACAGAAGCTGAGCTTGATTTACTTGCTAAAGAAATAAAAAAAATATTGATTTAAAGATCTATTGATATAAAAATAAAATTTTGCTTACCAAGGTATCTCCGAGTTGTCCCATGCAATAAATTTCCCAGTAGATTCTGGAGTTTGATTTTTAATAATATTGATCAAAAATTGGGATGATTTTTCTTTACTAAATAATTTATGTTCTGGAACAAATTTATGAAAAGGTCTAGATAAATCAGTATCTACTGTCCCAGGATGTAGCAATGTAATAGTTGCTTTTGGGAAACGTCTAGCCCACTCAATACTTAAAGATTTAAAAAACTGATTTTGGGCAGATTTTGCAGCTCTATAAGAATACCAACCTCCAGTTTGATTATCTCCAATGCTTCCCACTCTTGCACTAATACTTGCAAAATTAAAATCAATATCTTTTGGAATAAATTCTTCAATAGTTTTAGCCAATAAAATAGGAGAAAAGGCATTTATTGAAAAACTTTCCATCATATTTTTTTTATCAAGATGTTGTAATCTTTTTTCTGGTTGAAGAGAATCGCTATGAAGTCTCCCTGTAGCGTTAATGACTAGTCTTAATTTTGAAGGATGATTTGTTATTTTATTTTTCAACTGCAAAAGTGATTGAGAATCCTCTATATCTAATTCCCAAAAAGAATTAAATTCGCTTTTTCTTCCACATAAAACAACATCTAAGTCTTTTTCACTTTCACTCAAATCTTTAGCTATTTGCGATCCAATTCCACCTGCGCCTACGATTAAGGCTAACCCTTTCATCTTATTAAAAATTGCTTAATCAATTCTAAGAAACTTTTCTTGTAGTTTGCGTAAAGATCTTTCTTATTTGATTAGTAAATTTTATTTAGATTTACTTTTTTCTTGTAATAATTTGTGAGCTATTTTTCTATCATCAAAATCAATCACTTTATCATTGAGAATTTGATAGTCTTCATGTCCTTTTCCTGCAATTAAAACGATATCTTCTTTATTGGCAAATTTGATAGATTCCTTTATTGCTTTAAATCTATCAATATCAATTGTTATTTTTTCTCTTTTTTCTATACCCCTCAAAATATCATTTACTATCTTTTGCGGCTGTTCTGATCTTGGATTATCTGAAGTTATAAACACGTGATCAGAAAACTCTTCAGCTATTGATCCCATTAAAGGCCTTTTCCTACGATCTCGATCTCCTCCACAGCCAAAAACAGTAATGAGTTTCCCTGTACAAAGTTTTTTTATTGATTGCAAAACTTTTTTTAATCCATCAGGAGTGTGGGCATAATCAATAATTACTGTTGGAAGTGATCTTGAAACGTCATGATTATCAATTTCTATTTTCTCCATTCTCCCAGGAGCACCAGGGAAAGATTGTATTAACTTTGATAAATCTTTTAAAGAGAAATTAAGTTTATACAAAATTGTTATTGCTTGAATCGCATTCATTAAATTAAATTCTCCAACAAGTGGAACAAAAAGTTGAATTTTTTCCTTAGGGGTATGAAAAACACAGGTTGAGCCACTTTGAGTAAATTTTTTATCTGTTACGAAAAAAAAATCATCATTTTCAAATTCACTGTCAGTAATCTTTGTAGAGACTAATGAAGATCTTTTTTCAAGATCAGATGATAATTTAGATATCCAAGGGTCATCATGATTTAATACACAAATTCCATCTTTTTCTATTAAGTAAGGTGGGAAAAATAATTTTCTTTTTATTTGAAAATAAGATTCCATATCTAAGTGATAATCAAGATGATCTTGAGTTAAATTAGTAAAAATAGCCGCCTCAAATTGGCAGCCTGATATCCTGTTTTGAGCAATAGAATGAGAACTTACCTCTAATATCGCGAATTCAGATTCTGCCTCAACAGCATCATTTAATTTCTGTTGAAGTTTATCAGCGAAATCAGTTGTATGAGAGGCCACTTCAGAGAAGCCAGGCCATCTATTGAACAAGGTCCCAAATAATGCAGTCTTTTTCCCTAATTTTTTTAAAAGATATTCTAATAAAAAAGTAATTGTAGTTTTTCCATTTGTACCCGTAACACCAATAAGTTTAAGTTTTCTTGAAGGCCTATTCCAAAACTCAGAGACTATTTGACCAAAAATATAATCTAAATTATCCTCCATAACTAAAATCCTTTCTCGATCAATAGATCCAATTATCTGTTTTGCAGCAGACCCAATAATGGCAGCCTCTGCGCCATTTTCAATTGCCTCAATACAATATTTTCCTCCATCAACATTTAAACCAGGCATACCTAAAAATAAAGTTCCTTTTTGTACTTCTTTAGAGTTAAAAGAAATATTATTGATTTCATGATCGATCAAATCTAGTGAAGGAATAATTCCTACCAAATCTAAAAGTTTATGTAATTTTATAGATCTCATATAAAAAAATTATTTCTTCAGAATGGTATTAATATTTTTTTGAAACCAATTTTTTAATTGATCATCTTTTAATCTGGGAGAAATACGAGGCAATTCTATAATTTCCTTGGATCTAATTACTTCAACAGCAATAACAGGTACT
This sequence comes from Prochlorococcus sp. AH-716-I09, assembly GCA_028409275.1. Lineage (GTDB taxonomy): Bacteria > Cyanobacteriota > Cyanobacteriia > PCC-6307 > Cyanobiaceae > Prochlorococcus_A. The sequence continues at coordinate 2,565 of JAOOML010000010.1, forward strand.
TCATAATCATATTTTTTATATTTATCTTTATATAAATCGAACCTATCAATATCAATTTCTTTAAGCTGTTCTAGATTGGGGAATAACTCATTAAGATTTATTTTTGCCAGTTTGTTTTTTAATGAATCACAAAGGCAACATCCCTGCCTAACAAAAATAAATATTTTCATTCATTTAATCAGGCACAGGGTCGCATCCACATGGAGTGAAAGGATGACATCTGCTTAATCTTCTTAAAGTTAACCACCCTCCCTTCCAAGGACCATGTCTAGTAATTGCCTCGTATCCATAAGAGCTGCAACTTGGAATAAATCTACATCTTGGTCCGAAAAAAGGAGAAAACCACTTTTGATAGAACGAAATCAAAAAAAGAAGTATGGAAGTAATTGATTTATTAATAGTTTTGAACACTTTAATGATGTAAAATAATATTTCAGTAGTAATTTAGTTTAATTGAATTTAATCAATTATCCAACTATTGCAATTTTCTATTTAATTTAAAATTATGTCAAGATACCGCGGCCCCAGATTAAGGGTTACGCGTCGCTTGGGAGAACTACCAGGTCTCACTAGGAAAGCTTCAAAAAAGTCTAATCCTCCAGGTCAGCACGGCCAAGCCCGTCGCAAGCGATCAGAATATGCAATTCGCCTAGAAGAAAAGCAGAAACTTAGGTTTAATTATGGAGTTTCTGAAAAACAACTAGTACGTTATGTAAAAAAAGCAAGAGCTCAGGAAGGATCTACAGGAACTAACCTACTAAGACTTTTAGAAAACAGGCTAGATAATGTTTGTTTTAGATTAGGATTTGGAGGTACCATTCCAGGCTCAAGACAATTAGTAAATCACGGCCATGTTACTGTCAATGGAAAGATTCTTGATATTGCTGGTTATCAATGCAAATCAGGCGATGTAATCGGAATTAAGGAAAACAAAGCAAGCAAAAAACTTGTAGAAGGTAACATAGAATTCCCTGGATTAGCAAATGTCCCACCACATCTTGATTTAGACAAACCCAAATTATCAGGGAAAATAAATGGGAAATGCGATAGAGAGTGGGTTGCTCTTGAAATAAACGAATTACTAGTTGTTGAATATTATTCAAGAAAAGTTTAATAAAGCTTTTCTTTGGATTATTAAATCTCTCATTTAAAAAATGAGAGATTTAAATTAATTCTTATTTTTAAAAATAATGGGAAATAAGAAAAATAATATTAAAAAGCCTGGTGTTAAGACCTTATCTATTCACCATGGACAAACTTTTGCAGAAGACACTGGATGCGTTATGCCTCCTATTTTTTCTACATCTACTTTCAAACATGGAAATAAAGATAATTTCGACTACACAAGATCAGGCAATCCAAACTTTAGAATTCTAGAAAACATACTTAAATCAATAGAAGATTCTAAATACTGTACAGTTTTTGGATCTGGAATTGGCGCGGTAACTGCAATTACATCAACACTAAAATCAGGTGACAAGATACTCTGCGAGTCAAATCTCTATGGTTGTACAGTGAGGATGTTCGAAAAAGTTTTCAAGAAATTTGGACTAGAAGTTTTATACACAGATTTTACAAACGAAAATAATATCAAAAAGATTTCAAACTTCGAGCCAACCTTGATATGGCTAGAAAGTCCAACTAATCCACTTTTGAAGGTACTTGATATTAAGGCGATTTGTGATGAAGCGAATAAACTGCAAATACCGGTAGTTGTAGACAACACATTTTCTACAGCGCTTATTCAAAAACCACTGGACCTTGGTGCAACACTATCGCTTGTAAGCACCACAAAATTCATTAATGGACATAGTGACGCACTTGGTGGCGCAGTACTGACAAATAATGAGGTATGGAATAGCAAGATACTTTTCTCTCAAAAAGCCCTCGGACTTCAACCATCTCCTTTTGATAGTTGGCTCATTACGAGAGGAGTAAAAACTCTTCCTTTAAGAATCGAACAACAAACTCAAAGTGCAGAACTTATTTCTGAAGAATTAGAGAATCATAAAATAATTAGTAAAGTAATTTACCCTTTTAATCAAGAACATCCGCAATTTAATTTAGCAAAATTGCAAATGAAATCTGGAGGTTCGATGATCACCCTAAAATTAAATTTAAATAAAGAGGATACTTTTAAATTTTGCAAATCTCTCAAATATTTCTCCTTAGCAGAAAGCCTTGGAGGAGTTGAAAGTTTAATTTGTCACCCTGCAACGATGACTCATGCTTCTGTTGATAACAAAACAAAAAATCTACTTGGGATAGATGATGCTCTTGTCAGATTATCAATTGGATGTGAAGATACAAACGATTTAATCTCGGACATTTTATTTGCTTTAAATAAATTTTAAAAATTGAGAGATTTACTTAAAAATCCTATATGGAAAAATTTAGAGTTGGGATTTGCAATTCCTGATAGTATTCATGCTGTTTCTGTAGCATTACCAACTTGGAATGATGTAATAAATTACGAGGAAAAAGATCAAGAATGCATGAATTCATTGAAGTCCATTTACCCTCGATTCGGGCTAAACCCCATAGTGAAAAGATTATGCGAAAAAGTAAAAAAGGAAAATTATTATAACAATAAAAGTATCTGGCCATATCCCAATGAAAGCATAGCTTTTAAAGCCAAAAAATATATTGACAGAAATACTTCTGAACAATTCTCATTTATAGAAAAAAGAAATAATTTAGCTTTCTTAATAACTGAAAAAGAAGGAAGTATTTATGCAAAATATTTTTGGCAACATACTGGTCTTGGTTTATCTTCAAGAGCTGCTGCTGTAGAACTAGGTCTTGAAGATTGCCCTCCAAAATCTTACGTAAATGAATGTTCTCAAAGAATAAAAAATAGAATTTCTAAATCTACAAAAATTAACTCTAATGAAATTCACTTAACTTCATCTGGAATGTCTGCATTGCATACATCATTAGAAATCATATATAAATTATTTCCAGCTAAACCAACACTCCAAATTGGTTTTCCATATGTAGATGTACTTAAATTACCAATGAATATCTTTCACGGAGCCAAGTTAATTACAGAAGAAAATTGCACGGATATTGAATTAGAAATCAAAAGTATAAATCCATCAGCATTAATTATTGAACTACCTAGTAATCCAATGCTCAAATGTGTAAACATTAAAAAAATTTCAAAAATAGCAAAAAAGTTAAATATTCCATTAATTGTTGACGATACAATTGGTTCGAATTTAAATATAAATTCCATAGAACATGCAGATATAGTTTTTACATCACTTACAAAAATTTTTTCAGGTAGTGGTGATATTCTTGCCGGATCATTAATACTAAATCCTAAAAGCAAATGGATTGATAAGTTTAGAAATGCATTAAACGAGATTTATCTTCCAGTTCTTTCCGATGGAGATATAGTTTATCTAGAGAAAGTTAGTAGAGATGTAAATCAAAGAGTTTTTGAACAAAATAAAGCATGTTTAGAATTAAAAAAAAGATTAGAGACCCATAGCGAGATTAAAAATATTTTCCATCCTGAGAATTGCCCAAATTTCAATTCTTTACTTACTTCTGATGGAGGATACGGCTGCTTATTATCGTTTGAATTAAATGGAGGATTGAACAAAGCTAAAAAATTTTATGATTCTCTACAAGTATCTAAAGGACCTAGTTTAGGTACAAAATTTACTCTAGTTTGTCCTTATGTTTTACTAGCTCATTATGACGAGTTGGATTGGGCTGAAAGTTTTGGTATACCTTCGCACCTTATTAGAGTATCAGTTGGATTAGAAGACCAAGATCAATTATGGAAAACCTTTTCTGAAGCACTAAATAATTTCTAAATTCCTAGTATTTACCGTATAGAAACTTATATACTCTTTTTCAGAATAATAGTTAGTATTAAATTATATTTTCTTAATATATAAATGGCAAAAATTTATGAGGACAACAGTTTTGCTATTGGAAACACTCCATTAGTAAAATTAAAATCAGTTACTAAAAACGCGAAAGCTACAGTACTTGCAAAAATTGAAGGTAGAAACCCTGCTTACAGTGTCAAATGTAGGATTGGCGCCAACATGATCTGGGATGCAGAAAAAAGTGGGAAGCTTACAAAAGACAAAACTATTGTTGAGCCAACTTCTGGAAATACAGGAATTGCTCTAGCTTTTACTGCTTCAGCAAGAGGTTATAAACTTATCCTTACAATGCCAGAATCTATGTCAATTGAAAGGAGAAGGGTTATGGCAGTGTTGGGGGCTGAAATTGTTTTAACAGAGGCATCTAAAGGTATGCCTGGAGCAATAGCTAAAGCTAAAGAAATTGCAGAAAGTAATCCTTCTCAATATTTCATGCCAGGTCAATTTGATAATCCAGCAAACCCTGAAATTCATTTCAAAACTACAGGACCAGAAATCTGGGACGATTGCGATGGTGAAATTGATGTTTTGGTTGCAGGAGTTGGAACTGGCGGCACAATCACAGGAGTTTCAAGATACATTAAGCAAGAGAAGGGGAAAAATATTACTTCTGTTGCTGTAGAACCCTCACATAGTCCTGTTATTACTCAGACAATGAATGGAGAAGAGGTTAAATCTGGACCACATAAAATTCAAGGAATTGGAGCAGGATTTATTCCTAAGAACCTTGACTTATCAATTGTTGATAAGGTGGAGCAGGTAACAAATGACGAGTCAATCGAGATGGCTCTTAGATTAGCAAAAGAAGAAGGTCTATTAGTCGGAATATCTTGTGGAGCAGCTGCAGCTGCTGCTGTTAGATTAGCTGAACAAGATGAATACGCGGGAAAAACCATCGTAGTTGTTCTACCTGATTTAGCAGAGAGATATTTATCATCAATTATGTTTACAGAAGTTCCAAGCGGAATCATTCAAGAACCAGTAAAAGCCTAAATCTATTTTTTCTCCAGTAATGAATCTGGTGAAATATACATAGCATCGCCATAAGAGAAAAATCTAAATTTTTCTTTTATGGCTTTTTTATACAAATCTAATAATCTTTCTCTACCAATCATTGCACTTACTAATAGTAATAATGAACTTTTAGGAAGATGAAAATTAGTTAATAATCCATCAACTACCTTAAATTTATAGCCTGGCTTAATTACTAAGTCTACGTACTTCGCTATTGGAATAAAGTCATTAATTTCGTGAGAATAACAACTTTCAAGAGCTCTTACGCTAGTTGTCCCAATAGCAATTATTCTTCTATCTGTTTTCTTTATTCTTTTTATTTCCTCCACTACTTCCTTATTAACACTTACCCATTCTTTATGAAGTTTTAAGTTACTTAGATCTTCTTGATCAATTGGTTTGAATGTTCCATAACCTACGTGTAAAGTTATCGGTAAGATTTTTACTCCTTTTTTTTTTAGATTGGAAATAAGACTTTTGCTTAGGTGTAAACCAGCAGTTGGAGCGGCAACTGCCCCTGGATTAGTTGCATACTCAGTTTGATAACTGTTCTCATGAAAAGATTCTTCTTCGGAGTTTTTTATATAAGGAGGGAGAGGGATTTCCCCGTATTTATCAAGAAGGTCATTCATTGAATTGAGATCAGTTATATTTTCCGGAAATTTAATAAATCTCCCTCCAGTTTCTTCATCAACCCCATCAACAATCAAATTAATATCTTGTGCAGAAAGAGATTTAATTTTTAATTTTCTATTTATTTTTAACTTTTTCGCTGGCTTTGCTAAACATAACCAAACACATTCATGGGATCTTTCTAAGACTAATAATTCGACTAACGTCCTATTTTCTAATTCAACCTTTAACCTTGCCTTCATTACTTTAGTATTATTTACAACCACAAGATCGCCTTTTCTAAATTCATCTAAAAGATTCTTGGTAAATTTATTAGTTAAGCAGTTCTCTTCTAAAACACTATTCCTAACTATCATCAATCTTGATTCATGCCTTATTGCAGAAGGTTTACTAGCAATTAATGAAGGATCAAGAAAGTAATTATAAGCTTGAAGCTTATAATTACTTTCTTGATTATTAATTTGAGAAATCAATTAAATTTAAGATACAAGTGTCTCTGGCTCATTTTCAATCAGATAAGCCAAGTCTTTTAAGAAAGAAGCACCATCAGCTCCATAGATCACTCTATGGTCAGCTGTTAGATTTACTTGCATTATTTTTTTAACAGATATCGAACCATCACTATTAGCTGCAACAGTTGGTTTCGATGATGCTATCGCTAAGATCGCACCGGTCCCTGGGGGTAGTATTGCGTCAAATCTATCAACACCAAACATACCAAGGTTAGATAAGGTAAATGTTCCCGTTGAGTATTCATCAGGTTCTAATTGTTTTGATCTTGATCTTTTTACGAGATCTTTCCATTCCCTAGATAATTCGAATAAATCAGTATTACATGGGTCTTTTAATACTGGAGTTATTAGTCCACCATCTTCCATCGCGACAGCAACAGCAATATTTATATTTTCTGGATAAGAAATACCATTTTCTGAAAAGTTTGAGTTAACTTGAGGATGTTTCTTTATTGTCTTTGCAACTGCTTTTACAAGCAAAGCAGTCATAGTCACTCCGTTCTGTTTTACTTTTTTGTAGAAATTATCTAATTTATCTGTATTAATAGAGTAACCCACCCTAAAACATGGAACATCTAAACTAGATTCCATATTTTTATTTACCGCTTTTTGAAGAGTATTAAATTGAACTGTTTCTCCAGGATTACCAAAACTATTTCCTGAAGTTTCTGGTTTACTTTTAACTCCCAAATTTGAACTAGGAATACTTGCAGGAGAACTACCTTCTCCTATCCATGGTATAGAGACAGGTTGACCATTGGCTTTTAAAATATCATCGGCTTGAATCCTCCCGTGAGGGCCAGATCCATGAACCTTTGCCAAATCAACACCCATTTGAGAGGCTAGTTTTTTAGCTCTTGGAGATGCAATTATCCTCGAAGGAACATTACTTGTGGCGGCATTAATTTGATCGGTATTAAAGGATGGTGAAGGCTTTTCACTCTTTAAGACGAGTTCTTGTGCTTCTTTTTTGATATTTTCAGTCTGGACTACTTGGTTTTCTTCAGTTTTATTGCTTACCAATTCAAGTTGGTCTGAAGTCGAGACTTCGGGTTCATTACCTTTATTTTGTTCTTGAACAGAAGCTATCTCACCCTCATTTTCTACAATGAGACCAATAGTCTCTCCAACAGGTGCAGTGCTGCCGGCAGGCATTAAAACTGCTGCAAGATATCCATCTTGAAAAGATTCAACATCCATATCTGCCTTGTCAGATTCAACAACCAAGACAGATTCACCCCTTTCAACCTTATCTCCCGGATTTTTCAACCATTCCACAATCTTACCCTCCGTCATAGTAGAACTCAAGGCAGGCATGAATATTTCGTGAGACATAAGAAAATTGTTATTGCATAAGTTTTAAGGGATTTTCACTAAACTTTCAAAAGTTTTTATGATTAAGAACCCTTTTAACTCTTGATCTAATTATACGAAATCATGTTCACAGTGGAAACTCATAAAACTTAAGAAAGTAATAATTTAGATCGATTAGAATTTAAATTTTTTCGCAATTAAGATTTATTTATTTTTATCAAAAATGCTAAATCTTTTCTTTAATTATCAATAGATTGAATTACCCCATCTTTAACAGTAATTGAGACTTGCATTTTTTCAATAAGATTGTCGCCTACAGTGACATCACAGAAACTATCCACTTGTCCTTGGTCAACAATCTCATCCATTTTTAATTCGCGAACTTGACTCTGTTGTTGAAGTAGATTTCTTTTTTGTTCTTCAATTTCATTTCGTTTTGCTGCGACTTGTTGTTGCACCTGACTAACCTGTTCTTGAACTCTTGGATCTAGAGGATTAACCGATTGGGATCTAATATTATTTACTATTTGCTGCCCCTCCTGCTCAAGTTGAGATAATTGCTGGTCAATGTTTGAAATTGCTTTACTTAATTCTTTTTCAGCATCTTCCTTCCAAGTTGGGGTAACTACAGCTTTGATAGCTATTGAACGCTTTATAGATATTGAGTTTTTTGTTTCCATAAAAAATTAAATTACCTTTTCAATATAGATAGAACAAATCAAATTTTCTTACTAAATTTGTTTTCATACATATTTTCTATGTGTAATGAATACTTTTTTTCTATTTCTTTTCTTTTTTGTTTAAGAGTTTGTGTTAACAAACCATTTTCTAAAGTAAAGGGATCAACAAAATAACAATCTAATATTTGTTCTTCTGATCTTGCTCCTAATCGACTTTTAAGCAAATTATTAATTTGTGATTTAAAAAATGTACCAACACTCTTATTCAGGTTTAATTTTGAAAGGTCTTCTTCCAAAAACTTGCTTTCAACCAATTCGACATTAGGCACTACAAGAGCTGTTAAACATTTCTTATCTTGTCCTACTAGTTGAATTTGATTAATAAATTCAGAACTAAGGATTTCGGTCTCTAGCGGATTCGGTTCTATATTTTCACCACTTGATAGCACTATTGTGTCCTTGGCTCTTCCTGTTATAAAGAGAGAACCATTTGGTATTAGAAAACCTAAATCACCAGTATCAAACCAACCATCCTTGGATAAAACATCTTTTGTAGCTGATTCATTATTAAGATAACCTTTCATTACTTGTGGTCCCTTAACAAGAATTTTTCCGACTTCTCTGAACTTCAGAATCTTTTTTTTATCATCATTCACTATTTTGATTTCAGTAAAAGCTAGAGGCTGTCCGGATGATCCCCTAACATTTAATTCTCTTCTCCTACAAGTTAATACTGGACTAGTTTCTGTGAGTCCATATCCCACCAAAACATCTACACCTAAAGATTCAAAAAAAAGATCCACATGTTCTAGCAATGCACCTCCGCCGTTAATGGGAAATTTCAGTTTTTCTCCGCATAGTTGTCTAAGAATATTCGGCCATAAAAAAATAGTAGACAATTTATGTAAAGGATATCGGGCAATAACAGCACCCAGTAAGGGGATTTTTGATTTAAAAGTTATTTGATTGATATCTAAATTTCTTATCTTTCTTAGACTTCTTTTGAAAACTGAACTATTACTTATCAAAAACTTAATAAGTTTTTGCTTTTTAGAAGGCATTTTTTTCAACACCTGAAAAAAACCATCATGTATTGCCTCCCATAGTCTTGGGACAGTAGCCATAACCAAAGGTTTTATTTGTGTAATATCATCTTTCAGAAATTTTGGAATTGTATAGTACTGAGAACAACCACATGAAAAAAAGAAGTATTCAGCACTCCTCTCATAAGAATGCCAGATAGGCAACACGCTTAATACAGAGGTCCCAGGTTCTGGATCAGCGATGTAGGCTAAATTGATTATTTGATGTAAAAAATTTGCATGAGTCAAAGGGACACCCTTAGGTTTTCCTGTAGTCCCAGAAGTGTAAAGAATAGTAGCAACATCATCAATTTCTGGATTAAATTTTTCAAGATTATTATTTTGAGAATTTTCTTTTTCTACTGAACTTATAAATTTAGTCCAACTTATTGAACTTTCAAATTGTTCATCTTCTAAATTGATTATAAATTTCAGTCTTTTTTTTAATTCTTCTTTGTTGTTTAACTTTAGCCAAATCTCCTTAGATTGAACTATTAGACCTACTGAATTAGAGTGCTCAATAATATAGTCTAATTCTACTGAAGGAGAATTAATACCTCTTACTGCATTTATAGCTCCTAATCGCATTAAGCCTTGATCTACGACTAGCCACCTTGGAGAATTTTCAGATATTACAGTAACTACATCACCCTTTACTAAACCATAATTTTTAAAAGAAAAAGAGACTTTTGTTATTAAATCAGCCAACTCAGAATAAGAAAATTTTTCTTTGTATTTCCCTCTTAAATCGCAAACAGCTAAAGTATCGCCACATTTAGATTTTAATTTTTCCCAAATTTGATCTACATGATGAAGGTTCTTAATAAAATCTCTATTTTTAGCAAATTTATCTTTTTTAGAAAGAGGTTTGGCTGAAGGCCAATATGCTAAATCACCCATATTAATTAAATTGATTTTGAAATTTTAATTTCTATTTTGATACAAAATCAAAATTAAATTCTTCCTGAATGATTTTTTTAACAATTCTCTTGACTTCTTGAATATTTAAATCTTTGTTGTAATCAATCATATTTGCCATAAGACAATTTTCTATTCCGCAGGGAACAATTTTATTAAAGTTTTCTAATTCGCAGTCAATATTGATTGAAAATCCATTTATTGTGATCCATCTTTTACAACCAATCCCAATTGAAGCAATTTTCTTATTTCCTATCCAAACACCAGTGAACCCCTCTCTTGAATGACAATCTATATTAAAAGTTCCAAGAATTTTTATAATAATTTCTTCAATTTTTCTTAAATACCAATTTAAATCTTTATTAAAATTTTTCAAATCTAAAACCAAGTAAGTTACTAATTGTCCTGGCATATGACAAGTAACCTCACCGCCTCTATCAATCTTAAAAACATCATAATTATCATCATTGAAAGAAAATAATAAATTATCGTAATTAGATCCTCTACCCAACGTATAACAGAGTTTATGCTCACCTATCCAAATAAAATCAGGATTAGAGTTATCTAAAATCAATGCTTCCTGATACTCTTTTTGTAATTTATAAACATCATTGAAAAAAGAAATATTATCAGGTTGTTTAATTATTGCTGTTCTATTAACCATATTTAAGTAGATTTAGAAAGTAAGTAAATATTTTTAGATTTGTTATGAAAATTTTAATCCATGGGAAAAATCTTGAGCTCACTGGAGCATTAAAAGAATATACTGAGGCAAAGATAGAAAAAGCAACACATCACTATAAGGATATCGTTAAAGAAGCCGATATACACCTTTCAATAGAAAAAAATCCAAGAGTCTCATTTCAGACTGCAGAAGTTACTATTTTTGCAAATGGTACCGTAATTAGAGCCGAAGAAAAAACTGAAAATCTATACTCAAGCATTGATTTAGTTTCAAATAAACTTTGTAGAAAATTACGTAAATACAAAGAAAGAAACAATAAAACAATTCATAATAATCAATTTAGAAATAAAGAGTCTTTCCAAATTGAAAATACAGAATCAAGATTTTTAGATGAAGCATTACTTAAAGAGGGAATAGAAGCAAGTCTGCCTGAGCCATCTATAAAAAATAAATACTTTGAAATGAATCCAATATCATCAGAAGAGGCGAGAAAACAATTAGATCTAATTGATCATGATTTTTATGTTTTTCGAAATAAAAAAAATAATGAACTTCAAGTTATATACAAAAGGAATCATGGAGGTTATGGACTGATTCAATCCAAATAACTTATAAATGCCCAATATTGAATATGAATTAAACGAAAAAATTCATGCCATTATTATTAACCCTTATTTAACATGGGAAGATTTCTGCGCGAATTGCGATTTAATAAAAAAATATAATATCAAGAATATTTCTACTTCACTTAATTATTTAGATGATTTTAAAAACCGTTTGAACAATTACAGTGCAAACATAAACGCACTCATTTCTTACCCTTTAGCAGATTTACCAGTTACATTGATTGAAGAATTAGTTAATTTTGCAAAAGATAAAGGTGCAAACGGAATTGAATATATTCCTAACTTTATCAATTTATCCAAAAGAAACTTAGAAACTTTCGCTGCTGAAATTGAGCAAGTGAAGTTATCTGGCTTACCAGTTTCAATAATCATAAATAAATCAAAACTACAAAAAGAAGTTTTGTACAATGCGATAGAAATATCTTTGGAATTAGGAATAAAAAATTTTCAATTCGGAGACGGGTTTGGTCCTCCTATTTCATTAAATGATGTAGCGGAAATATTAAAAATAACGGGCTCCCAAAATCACATCAAAGTTGTAGGTGGTATAAAAAAACTGACACAAGTTATTGATTTGTTTGATAATGGAATTAGTTGCGTTGGAACTTCTAATTTTTGTGAGATTTTTCAAGAAGTAAAGGGTATTTAAATGTCTGGTTCTGGTGAGTGCAGACTAGAAGGTCTCTGTATTAAAGCTTCTCCACTTGGCGAAAATGATAGATTAATAACTATTCTTACCGATGAGCAAGGGATTGTTCGATTAGCGGTACCTGGTGCTAGGCGTCCTAAAAGTAGTCTTGCCGCAGCTACTCCATTAACATATTTAAGTCTGCAGATTTTTGGGAAAAGAAATCTTAAATCTGTCCGTCAAATTAAAATATTAAAAAGCTATTCTGGTCTAGGGAAAAATATAGAATGTCTTGCAGCCGCGCAAGCAATAACTGAATTAACTTTTTTATTAGTAGGTAATAATGACAAGCAACAAAACTATTTATCTTGTGTTCTTGCACATCTAGATAGGTTTTATTTGTATGAAGAATCTAAAGAAGAAGATATTAAAATGCTCTCAATGAGTATTCAATCTTTAATCCATCTATTAGCGATCGGAGGTATAAATTTACCAATTCATCATTGCTGTAAAACTGGAGAACCTATTATTCCGCCCTTAGGGAATTGGGAATGGAGTTCTTATTATTTGCCAAGTGAAGGATTTTCATTAATAGAAGATCCTCAAAGCAATCTAAAAATAAATGCATCTGAAGTTGCTTTATTGCAGAGACTTCTTTTCCCAGAATTACCAATAAAAGCGAATGGAGAATTATTAGGACCAAAAAAAGTTTGGCTTAAAATATTATTCATTATTGAAACTTGGATTGCTACTCAACTAGAGAAAGATCTATCTTCACTAAAAATGTTGAGAGAAATATACAGTTAGCATTCATGAGCTATGAATAAACTTTAAAATTATGATCTTGGGTGCTCTGACTGTTAACTTAATAAATAGTTAATTTAATGAATGTGGTTCATATTGCCTGGTTGGGTAAAAAATCCCCTTTTTGTGGAAATGTAACTTACGGTAATTCAACTACTGAGGCATTGAAGGCCAGAGGCCATAAAATTAGTTTTATTCATTTTGATAATCCCTCTAGTTCAGATTTATCAAAACCATTGTTTCTGGCAAATGATCCTGAAGTAAGTCTCCCATATTTAATTAAGTCCCAAGTTTATACAATCCCCTCACCAAGAGCAGAAAAAGAGCTAAGGCTATCTTTGGAAAGATTAAAACCCGATATCGTACACGCTAGTTTAACTTTATCTCCTTTAGACTTTAGACTTCCAGAGCTTTGTAGCGAAATTAATGTTCCACTCATAGGAACATTTCATCCAGCATTTGATGCTAAAAATAGAAATCTAACTGCGAGCACTCAACAATTAACATATCAACTTTATGCTCCCTCTTTATCAAAGTTCAATAAAATAATCGTGTTTTCTGAAACTCAAAAAAATTTTCTTGAGAAATTAGGAGTACCTAAAGAAAAACAGATAATCATTCCAAACGGAGTTGACGAAAATATTTGGAAACCTTTTTTTGAAAAAAGTAAAAAATATGATCAGGTAAAAAACAAACTAGGAAATGAAAGAATCTTTTTATATATGGGAAGGATTGCCAATGAGAAAAACATCGAAGCACTTTTACGTTCTTGGCGCCAAACAAAAAAAAATAATTGCAAATTAGTGATTGTTGGAGATGGACCAATGAAACCCACACTTGAAAATAGTTTTTCTAACCTTAGTAAAGAGAAATTAAATTGGTGGGGTGCCGAATTAGATTTAGAAACAAGGGTAGCGATAATGCAAATAGCCGAAGTATTTTTCTTGCCAAGCTTAGTAGAAGGTTTATCATTATCGCTTTTAGAGGCAATGTCTGCAGGTACTGCATGTGTAGCCACAGATGCCGGAGCTGATGGCGAAGTTTTAGATCATGGAGCTGGTATAGTAATTTCAACTGATAATGTAGCCGCACAACTAAAAACTATAATCCCAATTCTGATAGAACACCCATCATTTACAAAAGACCTTGGGATGAAAGCTAGAGAGAGAGTACTTGAGAGGTATACAATTACTAAAAATATAAACTCGCTTGAGAAAGTTTATTTGGAACTAAAAGATAATTACAAAAACTAGCTAAACTCTTTACTTCGATTACTAGCTGAAACTATTGATTCAATTAATGCTGACCTTATACTCTTTTTCTCTAGTACTCTTAAAGCAGAAATAGTTGTTCCACCTGGAGAGGTTACTAAATTTTTAAGCTGGGAAGTAGTTAGTTTATTTTCTTTTATTAAACTGATAGTTCCAAGTATCATCTCCATAACAAGTTCTTCTGAGAGTGTTTTGGGCAATCCACCACTCAACCCTCCATCACTTAATGCTTCAATAATTAAAGCTATAATTGCAGGCCCTGATGAAGTTAATGCTAAAAATATATCAAGGTAATCTTCAGGAAATTCGTATAACTTACTAGTATTTTCAAATAATTTTTTTGTAAAATCTTTTTGATCTTTTGTAAGATTTTCACCCCAAGCAATTCCAGTTAAACCTTTACCAACAGTTATTGGAATATTTGTAACAACTCTTACGCATTTATGATTAGGAAATTTATGAGTAAGACTATTTATAGAGACTCCCGCAAGAATTGAAACTAATAAATTGTCCTTAATTTGTATATTTTCTGGCTCAATTATATCGTTAAGATGCTGCGGTTTTACAGAAAGAAGTTTAACTTGACAATCCCAAATTATTTTTGATTCTAGAGAACTAGATCTATAAACATTTATATTATATTTATAATTTTTTTTTATATTTTCAAAACTTTTTTCTGATTTTAAAAGACAAAAAACATTCTCTGGCTGAATTAATTTTTTGTCTAACAGAGGGGTTATTATAGCTTTTGCAATATTTCCAAAACCAATAATCGCAATTTTATCAGTCACAGATTAATCATGAATAAGCACTTAATTTAGAGTTACCCCATGCTGGTTCTGGAGCAGTGTTTTTGCCCGAACTATATTGTGGTTTATTTTCTGTAGGGCAAGAAGAAGGCGAAGCTTCTTCTGGGGAAGAACTAGTTACATTTACACAACTTGGTGCGAAAAGGAAAATACTCTCACCCACTCTCTCTTGATGTCCATCAATTGCATATGTCCCTCCAGCAATAAAATCAACCGCTCTTTGAGCTTGATCAGGATCCATCATAGTTAAATTAAGAATTACAGTTTTTCTCTCTCTTAATGCTTGTATAGCTTGAGGCATCTCATCAAAACTTCTTGGTTCCATTAAGCTTACCTCTGAAGATGAATTGGCGATACCAGGCATTCCGACGACTTTTGATGATTTACTATTATTCATAAAATCAAATGGATTTGAATTTGCGAGGGTGTTTGAATTTCTTGTATTTTGCTTGAAATCATTAATATCATTAAATTCATCCTCTGATGCATAGTCCAACTCATCAAAATCATCATCGAGATACTCATCCCC
Source organism: Prochlorococcus sp. AH-716-I09 (assembly GCA_028409275.1). Lineage (GTDB taxonomy): Bacteria > Cyanobacteriota > Cyanobacteriia > PCC-6307 > Cyanobiaceae > Prochlorococcus_A. The sequence continues at coordinate 17,975 of JAOOML010000010.1, forward strand.
TGCGACAACTGCCTTTAATCTTGAAATAAGTGACACCTTTTAAATCCTCTTGAAATTGATTACTAAGGTTTAAGAACCTTGAGTAATAGATTCATTTTTTAAATGAATAAACTACCTATACTTAAATAACGTTAGTTGAACTTTACTGCAAGTTTATAGACAAGATTTTTATAAAAAATAACTAATTAGGATCTACCTCCAAAAATCAATGAGCCTAATCTTAACCAAGTTGATCCAGCGTCAATAGCTTCCTCCCAATCCTCTGACATACCCATGGAACAATCTGGGAGACGAAGTGAATCAGCAAGGATGCGACATTTTTTAAAAAGTTCTGAATTTTCTTTAGAGCTAAGTCCTTTAGGATTGATAGTCATTAAGCCAGTTAATGTGATATTTTTCAACTCTTGAATTTCACTCCATTTCAATTTTAAAAAATCAGGATTAAAACCTCCTTTAGTCGGGTCATCACTCAACTTAACCTGCAACAGTATTAAAGGATATTTGTTCTCTTCACGAGAAATATTAGAAATTTTTTGCAACTTTTCAAATGAATCTACGGAATGAATATATTTAAAATTTTGTACTATTTTTCTTATTTTATTACTCTGTATTCGTCCAATAAAGTGCCAATTAATTTGTTTAAGATCTTTCAAGATTAATTGTTTTTCAAAGGCCTCTTGAAACTTACTCTCACCAAAATCATTCTGGCCTATATTATTAATGGTCTTGATTTCTTGACTTTTAAATCCTTTACTTACCGCGAGAATATTTACATTTGATGGGATTTTATTTTTAATTTTTAAATAATTTGCAGGGTTCACCTTTTATAAGAAAGTTTGTGTAAATAAATTCTCCCATTTAGAAAGTTCTTCAGATCCTTTTCTTCTAGCTTTTTGAAGGTTTAATTCGGCCTGATTACGGGCATCTAAATAAGGTATAACTTCAAAAAATACTTCTCTCTGTCTTAGTTCTACTAAAAAGAACATTTTTTGAGCATATAAAGTCGCATAAATATCTCTTCCATCATTTCCAGGAGAGACTTGGTATAACATACCAAACGTTGGATGGTTTAAATAACGCTCAGAACTCAAACTTAAATATTGTGTTATTTATAATGCACCATACAGTTTTCTAAGAAAAATTGCTATGCAAATAAAACAAATCGATAATGTATTAACAATTACATTGAGAGATTTCGAAGGATGAAAAGTTCTAAATCTATTTGTTTTTAAAATAATTTTTTTCTTTGAAAGCAAAGATTCCGCTCCTTGATCAATTCTCAGAAATATATTTTGAAATAACCTTTCTACTAAAATTAATAATACATTAAAGGTTTTCTTAAACCCTAAATTGCGAAAATTTATTGATCTAACAGACAATGATTTAATTATATTTTGAAATTCTTCTTGTACTAAAGGAATAAAACGTAATGCAATTAATAGCTGAAAAAGCCACTTACTAATTGGTAATCCGATTTTTCTTAATGGGTACAAAAACCAACTTAATCCCCATACAATATCCTCTTGTAATGTAGTTAAAAGCATTAAATTAACGCTATGAATAACAGTAAATATTAAAGTAGAGGTTTTTATTCCTAATTCAAGGGCTTTTCTTGATAAGTTGTGAGGTCCAAAATTTACAAACCATATCTTCTGCGAAGGAATCTGGAAAATATTCCATTTTTTATAGCTTTCCACTACTACTTGCAACTCGTTGGGATTTCTTAAATTGCCATCAAGAGATTGAATATCAGAAGAAGCAAGTATCGATATACATCCAATTAATAAAGATAAACATGAGAGAAAAAACAATGATCGCCACCATACTCTTGATGGCAATAAGCTAAAAAAAGTAATCAATAATAAACAACCTACTAAACTCAATCTCCATATTGGACCTGCCCAAATTGGAGTGATTAGAAATATCATTACTATGATTATTTTTAATCTACTATCTATAATTCTTAGCCAACTTCTATTGCCATAAACATATTGCCCAACAGAAAATTTGGTAATTAAATTCATTAATCTTTTTGAATTAATTCAATATTTTCCCTTTCGACTTCTTTATTTAATGCTCTTTGCTGTTTTCCTCTCCAAAGTAATATGAGAGGAGTGCCTTCAAAGCCTAAATTTACTCTTATTTGTTTTTCAATATATCTCCTATAAGTTATTCCAAATAATTTAGGGTCATTAACAAAAAGAGTAAAAGTGGGAGGTTTGTTCTTTACTTGAGTACCGTAATAAAGCCTACCTTGCTTGCCACTTCTTTTCGTTGGAGGACTTTTCCAACTAATTGATTCTTTAAGCACTTCATTAACTACAGATGTTGTCACTCTTCTTCTATGTTGATTTACAGCATTAAGAGCATGCTCAAAAATATTATCTACTCTTTGTCCAGTTAGGGCAGATATAAAAATCATTTTTGACCAATCTAAAAAATAAAGTTTAGATCTCAGTTCTTTTTCAACTTGATATATTGTAGAACTATTTTTTTCTACAAGATCCCATTTATTAACAACAATTATACAAGCTCTGCCTTGTTCTTCTATTCGCCCTGCTAACTTCTGGTCTTGATCAGTTACTCCATCTATAGCATCTATAACTAACACACAGATATCACTTCTATCAATAGACTTAAAAGCCCTATTAATTCCAAAGAATTCTGTACCATATTTGACATTTTTCTTTCTTCTAATCCCAGCAGTATCAACAATTTTCCATTGATGATCACCTTTTTTAATAAGAGTATCTATTGAATCAGTTGTCGTTCCACTAACATCACTAACTATTGCTCTTTTTTCTCCAGAGATTGAATTTAATAAACTAGATTTACCAACATTTGGTCTCCCAATAATTGACATCATAATCTTTTCTTCTTCGTCCTGAATATTATTATCAGGTAGTTCATCAATAACGAGATCTAAAAGATCGCCAGTCCCTGTACCATGAATAGCGGAAACAGGGTAAGGTTCGCCTAATCCTAATTTCCAGAACTCAGAAGCTAAAGATATTCCAAGAGTTGTCGATTCACATTTATTTACAGCAACAATTGTTTTACAGCTGGAGTTCCTTAACCATTTTGCTATTGATAAATCACCATCAGTAACACCCTGGTTTCCATCTACTACAAGTAAGGCAAGTGAAGCCTCTTCAAGAGCCAAATAAACTTGAGTTCTTATCTCCGGCAGGAATTCACTATCATCATCAAACACCAACCCGCCAGTGTCAACTATTTGGAATTCCTTACCGCCCCATGAAGCATTTTGATAAGTTCTATCTCTGGTAACTCCAGGCTTATCAAATACGATTGCATCATTACTTTGGCAAAGACGATTCACCAAAGTAGATTTCCCAACGTTAGGTCTTCCGATAATAGCTATTGTTGGAAAACTCAATTCTTCTCTCCAAAGAAAGTAGTAACTATTACAACTATACCTTTAATACAATCATTTACCTTACTAAAAATTAGTTGATTTCTGGGTCACCAAAATGTCCTTTCGCTGGATTAGCAGGCGGTGAACTTGTTCTTGGGATAACATCATTATCATTTGAAAAACAATTATTATCAATAGCCCAATAAATCAACCAATTCACTGCAGTCGCTCTTCTAGTTCTTCTTGGATATAGTTCGGTAATCTTATAACCTTTAAAATTAAAAAAATTTTTCAATCCCTGTTTATGTTCTTTTGGAATTGATCTCGTCAAATGTACTGATGCTATTCTCTCTGAAATGATTTGAGGAGCCTTTACGAACTTTTCTGCCCAATAAATAGAAGTTAATGGACTAGAGACCCAATCATTTAAAGGTACTACTTTAGTATAAAAGAGTCTTTCCCAAACCAATTCACAAACAAAAACATCACTTACTTTATCTTCTAGAACAAGCAATAATAGTTCTTTGCATATCGGCCAAGTAAATTGATTCTCTGATAAGTTTTCTTTTTTATTCATTAATCAAAATCTTATCAAAATCAGAGAGAAATAAGGCATAACATCTTTCTCATACTGAGATGCATATTGAAGAATTTGATTAGGCATACCAACATTTAAAGCAATTAATGATTTATTCACGATATCCTCTTTTATTAAAGTTTCTCTTACTAACTTCCATCTCTTCCCAACTTTCATAATTGCCAAAACCAGTTTTTTCCCTTTACTTTCCCTTATTAGGGATGCTAATTCTCCTTTTGAAGAAGGGCATTCTTTGATTATCAAGGTCTCACCTTTTTTAACTAAATCAAAATCATTCAAAGCTGCTGCTGCTGAAATAGAAGAAATTCCAGGTATCGTTTTGGTAATAATTTCGGGATGATTATTTTTTATTATCCTCAAAATATTAGATGAGCTTGCAAATAGCGAGGTATCTCCAAGGCATAGTAAAACAACGGATTCGCTATTTTGTATAAGATTCACAATTTTTTCCACGGCATTAGACCATATTTCATCAGGATCAAAACCCTTCCTCGCCATTGGGAAAATGATAGGTATATTTTTTTTAAATTTGGTATATTTCTTGACTATTTCTGCGGCAAAACTTTTCTTATTGTCATCTGATATCGGGAAAACTATAACTTTCGCTTTTTTGATTGCATCTAAAGCAGCAATTGTTAAAAGTGACGGATCTCCTGGCCCAACACCAACGATGGTTAATGATGCCGAATCACTTTTATAACCCCTAAATACTTTTAAAATTTTTTTTATTAACATTCTTAATTTAATTATATTATTAGCTGTGTACCCTTGGCATAAGACAAGTCTCAGCGAGTATCTCTGACTCAAATTTAGACAATTCTTCTAACCTTTTAAAAGTTTGATTTTTAGAGAATTTAGTTTGCGCTAGTTTCCAATAAATTCCAAAATGTCTTGCCTCACTATCGAGGAGAGACTCATATAGGTCTCTAAAAGATTTGTCTACAGAATTAAGCGCAAGCAAACTTAGTCTTTCATGACTTCTTGCTTCAATAAGTCCTGCTATTAAAAAACTATCTAGCATCCTATTAGGTTCTTCTTTTCTTATATTTTTAGACAATTCAGCTCCATATGGCGGAGGTTTTAAGGCCTTAAGTGAATGTCCAAGATCCTTTAAAAAATAAAGTATTTTTTCAAAATGTTCTAATTCCTCTCTAGCAATTGGACTTAAAACTTCAGCTAAATTTGGTTCAGAAGGATATCTAAACATCAATTGAACAGCTACGCCTGCAGCTTTTCGCTCGCAGTGAGCATGGTCAATAAGAATTTCTATTGGGTTAGACAATGCAATTTGTATCCAATTATCTGAGGTAAATGAGGATAAATATTTAATATGGGAAGAAGGCCTTCTAAAGTCCACTAGCATTTAATCTTTATTACTTAAGTATTCAATTATTCCATCAAGTGCTAAAGAATAACTTGATATCCCGAATCCACTAATTATTCCTATAGCTTTGTCTGTAAGAAAAGATTCTTTACGAAAATCTTCTCTACTAAAAATATTTGAAATATGTAACTCTACAAATGGAATTTTTGATCCAATCAAAGCATCTCTTATAGAGATGGAGGTATGAGTAAAAGCGCCAGCATTTATAAGAATGCCTTGAATCTT
>JAOOML010000011.1 GCA_028409275.1 Prochlorococcus sp. AH-716-I09
ATTAGTGTTTGATTTAGATCATCTACATAATTTAAAAGAGGTTCAGGAGGTTTTCCTCCAAAAAAAGGATCAGCATCTTTCCTGATTTCTGAAATAACTTCTAAATCATTAGAAGCAAAAATCTCAGCCATACAATTTGCAGCTGAACCATGCATAGAATCTACAAAAATTTTCAATTTCATTTTTTTCAATCTATTGGAAATAAAGTCAATATCAAAAAGGGATTTGATTCTGTCTAAATGAAATTTCTTAATATCTACAAATTGATTAACACCATCTATTTTTTCAATTGAATTCCCAAGCATTAATCTTTTTTCAATTTCACTCGTAAAAGATTCGTCAACAGAACATCCATTAAAGCTTTTTATTTTCAGGCCTAGCCAATTATATGGATTATGACTTGCTGTAATTACTAACGCTCCCAGACAACCGACTTCTTTGGCATAGAAACTACAAGAGGGTGTTGTAACAAAGCTATTAGATAAGATCGGCTCGAAACCACATCCTCTTACAAAAGGCACTATTTGCTTGGCAAATTCACATGCCATAAATCTACGATCATATCCAATAATAATTTTCTTTGAATTAACTTCTTTATAGTATTGATAATACAACTCCTGGCATGCAGCAACAACAACTCTTGAAAGATTGGATAAATTAAAATCAAATCCAATAATTCCTCTCCACCCATCAGTTCCAAATTTTATCTTATCTAATTTGTCAGCTGTCAAATTTAAAATTTCCTTGATTTCTTCTAATTATCTATACTAATTTATATGAGTAAATTTTTAAACCGCCCTTAAAAAATAATTTGAATTCTCTTCATTTAAAAAGTTTTACAAGATGCAAAAGAAAAGCATGGCTAGATTTTAAGGGTAAAAAATCATATGAAGTTTGGTCTCCCCATAAAGCTATAGATAAAATTAATCAGTTTCAAATTTTCTCTGAATTTTGTAATAGTGAAATATATACAGGATTAAAAGCCTGTGAAAATGGTTATCAAGGGGTGATTGGATTAAAAATTAAAGGGAGTCTTTTCCAAAATATTAACGCAGAGATACGTCCACAATTACTTGTAAAGACTAAAGGTAAAAGTAAATGGGGACAATATAAATATTTACCTGCAGTTTATAAGTTAGGCCACAAAACCACTAAAGAACATTTATTCGACTTAGCTTTTAGTTCTATTCTTTTGGAATCTTTTCAAGAATCTAAAATTGAGAAAGGATTAGTAATTTCAAGTTTTGATAAAAAAGTTAATGTTGAAGAAATTTATTTAAATAAAAAATTAAGAAAAAAAGTGTTGAATGTTTTATTAAGTGTGAATGAATGCTTGGAGGGATTTATGCCAGAAATAACTCAAGATAGAAAAAAATGTACTATTTGTTCTTGGCAAAAATTCTGTGACAAAGAAGCAAAAGAAAATGGATATCTAACTGATATAGATGGAATAGGATCCAAAACGGCCTCATTACTCATAACAAATGGAATATCTGATACCCAAACATTAGCTTCGTATAGTGAAAAACAACTTGGAAAGAAATTATCTAAATTCAACGATCAAAAATATGAAAAAGCGTCCGTATTTGTAAAGCAAGCACAAGCTTATATTTCTGGGGAACCATATCGCATTTCCAATAAAAATGATACTAAAGATCTAATAGAAAAAACATGTTCGGGATTTTATATATTTGATATTGAGTCAAATCCAGATGATAAGCATGACTTTTTATATGGTTTTTTAAAAATAAATAATTTGTTTACAAAAAAAGAAGATCTTATTTATAAACCAATTCTAAATCTCAAAAACAATAAAGGAGAATCTTACAGGAGAATTATTGAAATACTTTTTTCACAGAAGGAATGGCCAGTTTTACATTACGGAGAAACTGAAAAGATAGCAATAATTAATATTGCTAAAAATCTAAATTTTAGTTTTGAAGAAATTGATTTAATTGCCTCAAGATTTATAGACTTACATATCTTAATACGAAAGTCTTGGATATTACCCCTAAAAAACTATAGCTTAAAAACTGTTTCTAATTGGCTTGGATTTGAATGGATGCAGAAAAATGTAAGTGGCTCGAAAGCCCTTTATTGGTGGATTCAATATCAAAATACAGAAAACGAAATATTTTTAAAAAAAATTATCCAATATAACAAAGATGATTGTTTGGCTACTCTACAAATTGCAGAATATTTAATAAAAAATCAATTAAAGAAAAATTGATCCTACAGATTTATTAATAATAATTTTTCCAAAAATTTCTGAAAAAAAACAACTTCCTTCCTCTAAATATTTTCTTTTTATCATTGCTAAACCTTTTATTTGAGAATCTGATTTAAAAAAACTAGTGATTTTGCCTACAGAAATATCCTTGGCAGAATTTATATATAAATTTTTATCTTCAAGGTCTAAATTCAAATTAGATTCAAATGATTTCCAAATTCTTATTTCCTGTTTTAAAGAAGAAACATTTTTTATTTTTGACATTGTTTCTTGTCCTAAATAACAACCTTTATTAAAATCTATAAGATCTTGTAATCCAAGCTCAAGAGGATTATTTTTTCCGTTTATTTCCATTTCTAATGATGGTATTGCCTGATTAATCTTCCAAAGTTTTAAATCATTAGGATTTAGTAAATTTAGTTTATTTTTATATATTTCAAATTCTTTATCTTCTTTTTTGAAGAAAATAGGCTGGTAAGTTCTCCATGAACTAGATTCATCAATTTCCTGAATTCTATTTATCAAGAAAGGTTCACTTAGAAATACATCATCCGCTGGAAAAATAATTTGATTAAAGTAATCAATTATTTCATTAGTATTACCCGCCAAGATAATTACTTCTAAATTTCTTTCTAAAAAAATAATTTCAATTAATGACCTTAGAACTCCATTTGGAGTTAACCAACAAGTTTTGATAACTTTATTTTCTGAATCAAGGATATTACCAGTTGTTATTCCATTCAAAAATTTTCTGGCATCTTTTCCAGTAATAGAAAAACAATCAAATTTTTCAAGCCAAAACTTTTGTTTTATATCATGCATTTTAAAATAATTATAAAAAGTCTTTTATTGTAAAAAGACTCTTTAATTTAACATTTTCATCTTCAAGGGCTTCTAATCCCCCTTCTTGCCTATCAACTATAGACAAAACTTCCTCAACAACATAATTATTTTCGCGTAACTTTTTTATAGCTTTTATCACTGAACAAGCAGTTGTAACGACATCCTCTAAAACAGTTACCAAAGTTCCTTCTTCTAATATAGGGCCCTCTATTCCAGCTTTGGTACCGTATTTTTTGATTTCTTTCCGAATTATTAAACCATCAAGGTCTAGGCCATGCAAAGATCCTTTAACAATTAATCCACTTACTATAGGGTCTGCACCTAATGTCAATCCTGCTACAGCTTTTGACCTTGAGTCCTTTAACTCTAAAAATAAATCACTTATTAAGTTTAAGCCTTCGCCATTCAATGACACTGGTTTACAGTTCAAGTAATGACTGCTTTTTTTTCCTGAAGATAAAGTGAAGTCTCCTTTCTTATAAGATTTTTCAATTAACTGTTTTAACAATTTTGCTTTATTTAAATCATACTTATCCGAGAATTTGGCCATTAGTAAAAGTTAAATTTATATTTAAAGATTAGAAGAAAAAAAAGAAATCTCACAAAAACTTCCTAATGAGGTGTTTTTTGAAATATTATTTTTATATTGTATATTGAAATTCAATGTAATTAAAATTACATAAATTCCCTTGGGGGTGTAGCAATCTGGTGAATGCACCAAACTCATAATTTGGCTAAGGCGAGTTCGATCCTCGCCACCCCCATTATTCATTTGTCATTGAATGAAAATAACTCTACTTTTATTTCTTTTATTTTTACCAGCTTTTTTTGCAGCGAGTGAACTCTCTTTTTTATTAATTAGGCCCAGTAAAGTTTTAAGGTTAATAGAAGAAAAAAAGAAAGGAGCATTTTCAATTTTAAAAATTCAAAAACGCTTTAGATCTTCATTAATTGCTTCTCAATTTGGAGTAACAATTTCATTAATTGCAATTGGATGGCTCTGTAATAACCTTGCTTATGATTATTGGAAAAGTAATATTTTGTCAAATAGATTTTATGATCTTCTATTATTTTTATTTGTTGTTTTAGTTGTTACTCTTGTTTCTGGACTAATTCCAAAAGCCTTAGTAATTAACAATCCAGAATCTGCTGCATTAAAGTTAACCACAATATTCGATGCCGTAAGAAAAGGTATGAATCCTATAGTCAAGACAATAGAATTCTTTGCTAGCGCGTGTTTAGGCTTGTTCAATTTAAATGACAAATGGGATTCTTTAAACTCGGGTTTATCCGCAGGAGAATTAGAAACTCTTATAGAAACAGATAATGTAACAGGTTTAAAACCAGATGAGAAGAATATTCTTGAAGGAGTTTTTGCTTTAAAAGATACACAGGTTAAAGAAGTGATGATTCCAAGATCTGAAATGGTAACTTTGCCAAAAAATATAACCTTTTCAGAACTTATGAAACAAGTTGATAAAACTCGACATGCTCGCTTCTTTGTGATTGGTGAATCTTTAGATGATGTATTAGGTGTATTAGATTTGCGTTATTTAGCTAAGCCAATATCAAAAGGTGAAATGGCAGCCGATACATTATTAGAGCCATTCCTTTTACCAGTAACAAAAATAATAGAAACATGTTCACTAGCAGAAATATTTCCAATAGTAAGAGACTACAATCCGTTCTTACTAGTAGTTGATGAACACGGAGGAACAGAGGGACTTATAACTGCGGCTGATCTAAACGGAGAAATAGTTGGAGAGGAAATGCTCAATAATAGAATTTATTCAGACATGAGAATGTTAGATAATTTTTCTAAAAAATGGTCAATAGCCGGAAAATCAGAAATTATTGAAATCAATAAAAAAATAGGATGTTCTATTCCAGAAGGTACTGATTATTATACCCTTGCTGGATTTATGTTAGAAAAATTTCAAATGGTTCCAAAAATTGGCGACGTTTTAGATTTTAATAACATTAAATTTGAAGTTATTTCTATGTCAGGTCCAAAAATTGATCGTGTTAAAATAATTCTTCCCAAAAGCCAAATGTGACTCCCCATAGAGGATAATGATAATAAATATAAGGATTTGAAATTATGCAACCAACCTCATCACCAGTAAAGGTTGGAGTCATAGGTATAGGAAATATGGGCTGGCATCATGCTCGAGTACTAAGTTTACTCAAAGATGCAAATCTCATTGGAGTTGCAGATCCAAATGAAGAGAGAGGCAATTTAGCTATTGAGCAGTTTAACTGTGAATGGTTCAAAGACTATAAAGACTTAATTCCGAAAGTTGATGCTATCTGCATTGCTGTCCCAACACTACTTCATCAAAAAGTGGGACTAGATTGTCTCAAGGGTGGTACTAACGTTCTTATAGAAAAACCAATTGCAGCTAACGAGTTAGAAGCAAAATCTCTAATAGAAGCCGCTAATGCAAGTAATTGCCTATTACAAGTTGGTCATATTGAAAGGTTTAATCCTGCTTTTAGAGAATTAAATAAAATAGTACATAATGAAGAAATTGTTGTTTTAGAAGCAAGGAGGCACAGTCCTCATGCGGACAGAGCAAATGATGTATCTGTAGTAATGGATTTAATGATTCATGACATTGATCTTGTTTTAGAACTTGTAAACTCAAAAATACAAAAATTAGCAGCTGTTGGAGGTCGAAATAGCGAAGGATTAATAGATTATGTCAATGCTACTTTAGTTTTTAAAAATAATATTATTGCAAGCTTAACTGCAAGCAAAATGAGTCACAAAAAAATTAGAAGTTTAAGCGCTCACTGCCAAAATGGTCTGGTAGAAACTGATTTCTTAAATCACTCTTTACAAATCCATCGAAAGTCTCATGAATCATACACAGCAGAGCATGGCGAATTAGTTTACAGAAATGATGGATACGTCGAAGAAGTTAGCACAACCTCTATTGAACCTCTTTATGCAGAACTGGAGCATTTTCTTAAGTGCGTTCAAGGCAAGGAAACCCCTGAGGTGGATGGTGAGCAAGCCTCAAGAGCTTTAAAAATTGCTGATTTTATAGAGTGTGCTGTTGAAAATTCTGGAGATGCGATCTTACTTGAAAATCCCTTCTAAGACAAACTTCCTAAACTTAAAGAATTTTATTTAAATCCAACTGCTGCTTGCCAAACAAATACCAACAAAAAGAAAAATAAAGGAATAAGTGGAAGAACATCAACAGTAGGAGCAAAGGCTTTGTATGCCTCAGGCAATTCAGCGAATGTATTAAATAGAATGAGCACCTTTTTAATAATTTAATTAATTATGATAAGACGTTACCACGTATGGTGAGCAATAGAGGATGTTTTCCAAGGAGCGAAATCAATTGTAAAACATTTATCTTTAATTGCAGTAGAGATAGCATTAGTAAATCTTATTAAATGAGCAATATTATGCAAACTTATGAGAGTGAGGCCTAATATTTCATCATTTCTAATTAGATGATGCAAATATGCACGAGAATAAGACTTACAGGTTTCACATGTACAAGTTTTATCAATTGGAGAAAAGTCATTTTTAAATCTAGCATTTCGCAAATTCAATCTTTCATCATTAAAAAATGCAGTCCCATGTCTTCCTAGTCTTGTAGGTAAAACACAGTCAAATATATCGAATCCTTTAGCAACAGCTAAAGAAATTTCTCTTAAAGAGCCAATTCCCATTAAATATCTTGGTTTATTTATTGGTAAGAATTTCGGGACGTAGTTAATTACACTATGTATTTCTTCGACTTCCTCTCCAACACTTACACCGCCTACCGCTATACCGGGCAGATCAAAAGAACTTATAAATTTTGCGCTATATTCTCTTAATCTAGGGTACTTACCACCTTGAACTATTCCGAATAATGCTTGATTTGATTTCTTATGATTCTTAACACATTTATGAAGCCATGCATGAGTTCTTTGTAAAGAGTCCTCAATATCATTTTCATTTGCTGTGTGAGGAGGACAATGATCAAAAGCCATCGCAACATCCGAGCCAAGATCCATTTGAATCTGCATTACTTTTTCAGGTGACAAAAAAACATGGCTACCATCTCTTGGATTTTTAAATTCCACACCTTTATCAGAAATATTATTTAGTTTGGCTAGACTAAAAACTTGATATCCACCTGAATCAGTAAGGATAGGTTTTGGCCAATTCATGAACTTATGTATTCCACCAGATTCTTTAACTAGTTTTTCTCCTGGTTGTAGATGTAGATGAAAGGTATTTGAGAGAATCATTTCTGATCCTGTAGAGCTTAACTGCTGAGATGAAATTCCTTTAACCGTTGCCAAAGTACCCACAGGCATAAACTTTGGAGTGTTTACATGACCATTTAGGGTATGAAATATACCAGTTCTCGCCTCTGTGTTACTGCAATGAGATGTAATTTCAAATTCAAACACGAAAATTTATAAGATTATTTGATGTTTTTTTATTAATCTACTCTATTATTTAATATTGAATCTATTTTTATCTCATTAAAAAATATTTAATAAAAAATTTGGCAGGATCTTGGATTTTTTATACAACATTTCCAAAGATACCTTTAATTAATCCTGAATTTAAAAATATTGCACAATTTGCGCCGCTTTTGGGATTTTTTATTGGAACAATTCAGAGTTATTTTTTTATTTTTTTAAGAGTTAACTCTTGGTCCATTTATACATCTGCATTAGTTTGTTTGGCTTTAGGATATTTAATTACTGGTGGTTTACATATTGATGGTTTAATGGATACTTTCGATGGAATTTTTGCGGGCGAAAAGAAATGTTTAAAAGCTATGAAAGACAGTAAAGTTGGGTCATTTGGAGTTCAATCTTTAGTTTTCGTCACTTTAATTCAAATTGCTAGCATACTGAAAATTCAAAGCCAAATAATTAGTATTTTGCCAATATGCTTATTTTGGGGAAGATTCTCAAATTTATTTTTTATAGAAAATTTTAAATATAGGAGTTATAAAAAAAAATCTATTAGTCATAAAAAGTATTGGAATGGATTTAAAAAAGAATCTTTGATTTCCATCATTTTTCTTTTCATTTTTATTTCATACCAATTAGTTTCGATTACATCCCAAGCAATATTAATAAAATTTTTATTTCTTATTTTGATTGGTATATTTTTAAGTTGTATTATTCCAAACATGCTTGGAAATAAAATTGGAGGCTTTAATGGAGATGCCTGTGGTGCGAGTGTTGTATTAGTCGAAACTGCAATGTTATTTATGCATGCAATTCTTTTATAGGAAGTTCTAAATAAAAAATATTTTTCTTCTTAAGATTATTTAATTCTTCATAATTTATTGAGCAATTTTCCAGCAATCTCAAATCTCCTCCAATTTGTTTTGCTAATTTCCTAGCTAAAAAAAGTCCCACACCGGTTCCGTCTTGCTTCTTGGCAGCAGATCCTCTAAAGCCTTTTTGAAAAATTTTTTCATTCTCATTTTTGGTTATTTTTTTTCCATCATCGAAAATGCAAATACCTTTACTCGTAATAGCAAGGCCAATCTCAGCATCTTTTTGGGCGTATTTAAATGCATTTTCTAATAAATTGGCCGCAATTTCAGCGATTACAGCATATTTTGCCTTTAATGGCGATAAAGCCCAATGTGGCCAAAGAGAAGGTTCGGTCCAATCCCTATTTTCTAATTTCGCATTAGCTTTACCCCTTTCTAAAATTGGCCTCAATAAACTCTGAACAGTTATTTCCTTTTTATTATCTAAATTAGGTGGTAATAACAATCTTTCTTCTCCAATTTCTAAGGGAAGTTGAATAGGTGAATTTAATTGCGTGAAAGAGTCCATGTACCGATTAATTTGTTTTTGCTCTATTATCATTCTTTCGACTATTTCAATAGAGTCATCATCTGAACCAAGTCTTTTTATTAGTAATTTTGCATATGTTCTAAGAGCAGCTAATGGATTCCTCAATTGATGAATTATGACATTGACCTGATTTTTTAGATAATTAATTTCTTTATTTTTATTTTGACGTTCTAATTCGATAGAAACGCATTTAGCTAAAGATATTGAAAGCGCTTTTAACCTGGAATCAAGAGATACTGGCCAATCCCCCCCTCTCAAATCAGTTTCTACCCTAAGAACACCAAGGAGAATATCGTTTTCTTGAAGAGGGTACCATCTTCTATTAGGAGAAGAAACTTTTAGTGAAGGATCTTCTTCTATCGATGTAAGAAGCCTATCAGTCTGTGGCCATTGCCCAATCACTTCAAAAGATGCTTTAGTTCCTTGCTTAGCTGAAGCAAGATACATTACTAAATGAGTTACACCCATGGAGCAACCAAAACTCTCTAGCTGTTTTATGATTAATTCTTCAAATTTTTTTGAGAGATTCATAATAAATGAAATTTTGAGAAATTTTTGGAAAAATTTGGAGAAGGGCTTGTAAAATATGAAAAAAGTATTAAGATATATAAAGAGGTCTGACTTAAGCCAGCCTTAAATATGAACATTTGATCATATTTTAAGCTACATCAGGGGTTGATGGGTCCTCTATGTAATTTGAAGTGAATTCAAAATCACAGATATAAGATTAGTAAAAATAAACAAGACTAATCTCATTAATAATTTCAGGAGTACCAATCAATGTCAAAAAAGAGAAAAAGAATCAGCAGAAGAAGATTGGCTGGCCAAAGAGTAATGGCGCATGTACCTATTTATCATATCGAAACTGGCAAACATAAACCAGTTACAGCAGCAAGAAGATTCATAGCTGAAAATGGTCTCTCTGCTCCTTCTGTTTTCAACGTTCGCAGAAATGAACATACCACCGACAGGTTTTTTTGGGGAGAAAAAGGGCTATTTAGTGCACAGTATGCCGAAGAAAATCATTTTTTATTTCCATCACTAAAATTCGTAGTTGAAGGTATTGGTGAAGAAAAAATATTTGAAGGTCTCGAACTAACTGCAGATGATTGGGAAGAGATTGAGGAATACGAATATGCTTTTGTTTAAAAAATACTACTCATATTTGAACTTATAAAATTAATTAAATTTGAATCAATTTGATGGTAACCATCGAATTCTATTAATTCGCAAAAGTTAGATGACTTACTTTTTACCTTTTCATAAATAATCCTAGAAGCATCTATAGGAACGACATCATCAAATAAACCATGACTAATAATCAATGGTGGGCATTTTTCTCTAGGGACCCAGTTTGGGTGAGGATAACCACTGCAAGCAATAATTAATCCAAAATTTAATTTAAATCCTGCATCAATTGCCATTGCGGCCCCCTGAGAAAAACCCAACAAAATTGTTTTTCCAAGTGAAATGTGATCAGTATCAAATTTTTTTAATGTACCTAAAAGTTTATTTACTTCAACCTCAGCCCCATTCCAATCATGTGGGTACAACCTATACCACTGTCTTCCCTGACCACTTGGATGTAATCCAGGAGCCCTTAAAGAAATTACCTCAAAATCAAGATTTATTTTTTCTGTAATCTCCTTTCCAAGTATTAAAAGGTCATCTGCGTCGGCTCCCCAACCATGCATCAAAATAATTCTATGAGTTGCAGTTTGAGAGCTAATCGAGACAAATTCATGATCGATATCGTATTTCATGTTTATATTCTTAAGTAAGTTAACTTTCCCATAATGTCTCCATTAGCTTTAGTAAGTGTCTCTGATAAAAAAAATATAATCCCATTTTGTATGGAATTGGTAGAAAATTTTAATTATAAAATTCTATCAAGTGGAGGAACTGCCAAACATCTAATAGAGGCAAAAATTCCAGTTATTAAAATTGCAGATTTTACAAATTCTCCAGAAATCCTTGGGGGCAGAGTTAAAACTTTACATCCAAAAATACATGGAGGAATATTAGCCAAAAGAACAGATGAGGAACATAAAAGAGATATAAAAGCTAACGATCTTGAACTAATTGACTTGGTAGTTGTCAATTTATATCCTTTTAAAAAAACAGTAGAAAAGGGATCTAAATGGGAAGATGCTATTGAAAATATTGATATTGGAGGACCATCAATGATTCGTTCTGCAGCTAAAAACCATAAAGACGTTTCCGTTTTAGTCGATCCTAGTCAGTATCATGATTTTCTTGAAGAAAGTAAAAAAGGTAAGATAAAGGAATCATACAAAGCAAAATTAGCCCTTGAAGCTTTTCAACATACGGCTGACTATGACACTGCAATATCTAATTGGATAAGTAAAGAAAGAAATTTGCAACCTTCAAAATATATTGAATCTTATCCACTAATCAAAACTTTAAGATACGGAGAGAATCCTCATCAAAAAGCTTATTGGTATGGTCTGAGTAGTATTGGATGGAACTCAGCGGAACAATTACAAGGTAAAGATTTAAGTTATAACAATTTATTGGATCTTGAATCTGCTCTTTCAACAGTTCTAGAATTTGGTTATGAAGAAGAGAACAACCTTACAACAAATAGGTTTGCTTCTGTCATCCTAAAACACAATAATCCTTGTGGAGCCTCTATAAGCAATTCAACCTCTAAAGCATTTTTGAACGCTTTGGAATGCGACTCAGTTAGTGCATTTGGAGGAATAGTTGCTTTTAATTCAAATGTCGATACTGAAACCGCAATTAAACTTAAAGATATTTTCTTAGAATGTGTAGTAGCTCCATCCTTTGACCAAGAAGCTCTAGAAATTTTAAAAATCAAAAAGAATTTAAGAATTTTAAAGTTATCAAAAGATATGCTTCCTAAAAAGAATCAAACTTCTACTAAATCCATTATGGGAGGATTACTTCTTCAGGATACTGATGATAGTGAAGACAAAACTGAAAGTTGGATTTCAGTAACAAAAGAAAATCCAAGTAATCAAATAAACTTAGATCTAAATTTTGCTTGGAAAATTTGTAAACACGTGAAATCAAATGCAATTGTTATTGCAAAAGACCAAAAAACTATTGGTATTGGAGCTGGACAAATGAATAGAGTTGGGGCCGCAAAAATTGCATTGAAAGCTGCTGGAAATTTATGCTCTGATGCAGTCTTGGCAAGTGATGGTTTTTTCCCTTTTGCAGATACTGTCGAACTTGCAAATGAGTATGGTATAAAAGCTATTGTCCAACCTGGAGGAAGTCTAAGAGACCAAGAAAGTATTGATATGTGTGATTCGAAAGGAATCTCAATGGTATTTACGAAAAAAAGGCATTTTTTGCATTAATCTAGGTTGACTTTGGATAATATGTAATTTTGTTAGTCTTTCTAAATAAAGATAGCCTGCCTGGTCCTGCACATAGAAAGTATAGAGAAATAGCACCATATATGAAAGACAATTCGAAGGCATAATTATGTCCTTCAACTACTGCAAGAGGAAAACCTTCTAGGCCGGTATCTAGGAGATGAAAATAAACAGCAAAAGCCATTGTAGAGAATAGCCCTAGAGAAGAAAGCCTTGCAAATACCCCTAAAGCCAATCCTAATGGGCATACTAATTGAGTGATCGCTGCTCCAAAAGTCCAAATAACAGGATCACCAGGTAAAAATGGGAAGTACTTACCAACTACAAACTCAGCAAAACCCTGAGGATCCTGAAGTTTCTCTAAGCCATGATGAATCATCAAAGCACAAAAACCAATTCGTAAAACAAAAATTGATAATTCACCAAGGATATTAACTTCTGACCCTGAAGATGAATTAGCAACTACAACTTCAACTTTTTGGGGAGCTTTGGTTCTATTCATACTTGCAGTTTGAACCTGATTAGTTTGAGATTTGTCTTCCATACTTCATAAATTTTTTATTATTCTAATTAATAAAGTATATGTTTTGGAATTATCTGACTAATAAATTAAAAAAACTAAGTAAAGTTGTAATTGAAATAAAAAATTCAAGAAGCAATATCAATTAACTTCTCAATAACATCTGCAACAACCTTATCAGGAGTTGATGCACCTGAAGTAATTCCAACATTAATTTTTCCATTGGGTAAAAAATTATTTTTAAGCTCTAAATCTGATCCTAGTGGCTTATGTAATATTGAGTTTTCTTCAACTGATATCCTCTCCGGCGTATCTATGTGGAAAGAAGAAATATTTTTAGTAATTGCTATTTCTTGTAAATGAGTAGTATTGGAAGAATTGAAGCCTCCTATAACGACAAGGATATCAAGGTCTTCATCAACCAAAGAAAACATTGCATCTTGTCTTTCTTCAGTTGCATCACAAATAGTATTAAAAGCTAAGAAGTGGCTATTTAAGTTTTCTGGTCCGAATTTTTTTAACATC
Source organism: Prochlorococcus sp. AH-716-I09 (assembly GCA_028409275.1). GTDB lineage: Bacteria > Cyanobacteriota > Cyanobacteriia > PCC-6307 > Cyanobiaceae > Prochlorococcus_A. Next base: position 13,331 of record JAOOML010000011.1, read on the forward strand.
GTTCTTTCAAAAACTTTTCCAATTTCTTCAGTCTCACTTTTAAGCATAGTTGTCTGGTTAGCAACTCCGACTCTATCTAAATCTTGATCAGGATCAAATCCATTAGAACAAGCTTTAGCAAATTTATTCATAAATTCATTTCTATTACCTCTACCCATAATATATTCAGAAACATAACTTGCTTCTTCTAGATCGAGTACAACTAGATATTTACCTGCGAATGAACTAGTAGCAAGAGTTTCTTCATGCTTGAATTTTCCATGAATAATAGATGTAAAAACATGTTTTTTATGTTTCTCGACGGTATGCCAAACTTTAGAAACCCATGGACAAGTTGTATCAATGATATGACATCCTTTCTCATGAAGTAGTTTCATTTCTTGAACAGTGGCTCCAAAAGCTGGCAGTATGACTACGTCCCCATTAGAAACTAACGAAAAATCTTTAATTCCATTTTTAGCTGAAATGAATTTTACATTCATTTTTCTTAAATGATCATTAACCGAGGGATTATGAATTATTTCGTTTGTTATCCAAATATTTTCATTAGGGTAATGTCTTCTAGTTTCATAAGCCATTGCTACAGCTCTTTCAACTCCCCAGCAAAAACCAAAGGCTTGAGCTAACTTAATATTTAGTCTACCTTTAGTGTAAGTAAAACCATTATCTCTAATAGAACTTATCAAATCACTTTGGTAAGCTTCTTCTAACGCTTGAGCTCTTTTTGTGGGAGAATCAAAACCCCTTCTATTGTACCTATCAGAGTGATGAAGGGATCTTCTAAAAGCTTGGGTATCCATCTTTTGATACTACAACATTTTAAATAATTTTTCGTAAAAAAAAAGAAACCTGACATAAGTCAGGTTTCTAAAATCAATTTTAAGTTAGATTATTTAGCAGATGCAAAGTCTGGATATGCTTCCATTCCATGCTCTCCTATATCTAGACCTTGAGTCTCTTCCTCTTCAGATACTCGGATTCCACCGAATAATCCTCCAATTACAGACCAAGCGATCCAGCAAGTAACTAGTGTCCAGATAGCATAAGCTGCAGCACCAAGAGCTTGAATTAGAAGAAGGCTAATACCTCCACCATTAAACAATCCCATACCAGCACCATCTCCTTGTACAGCTGTACCCCATAGACCGATTACTACAGTGCCCCATACACCACAAACTCCGTGAACAGAGAATGCACCTACAGGATCATCTATCTCAGCAGCATCAAGAGCTGCAACAGAAAATACAACGATAATTCCACCAACTAGTCCTGCAAACCAGGCTCCAGCAAGTGTCATATCGCCACAACCAGCAGTGATACTAACTAATCCTGCAAGGATTCCGTTAATAATCATTGTAAGGTCAGGCTTACCAGAAGTTAATGTTGAAACAATAGTTGCTCCAATAGCGCCAGCTGCTGCTGCCAAAGTAGTTGTTACAGCAACGTATGGAACCCATTGGTCCATAGCAAGTTGAGAACCGGGGTTAAATCCATACCAACCTATCCATAGAACTAATGCACCCAAAGTAGCTATAGCCATATTATGTCCCGGCATAGCCTGTGGTTTTCCATCAGAGTATTTGCCAATTCTTGGTCCAAGAAGCATTGCTCCTACAAGACCTGCCCATGCTCCAACTGAGTGAACAATTGAAGAACCAGCAAAATCAACAAAACCCAATGAATCAAGCCAGCCACCATTCCATTTCCAGCTACCAGCAATTGGATAAATAAATGCAGTTAATACGATCGCAAAAACAACAAATTCTCCAAATTTAACTCTTTCAGCAACAAGACCGGAAACGATAGTTGCTGCAGTTCCTGCGAATGCAGACTGGAACAAGAAATCAACAGTTGGGACTAATCCAGCATCAGTTACCATATCTGCAGTAACTGTTGGATCAAAAAATAAGCCTCCAAAATAAAGCCATCCGTCAGCAACACTTCCTCCGTACATTAATGAATAGCCGATAAACCAATAAGAAGTTACAGCTAAAGCAAATACGAATAGGTTTTTAGCAAGGATGTTTACAGCGTTCTTAGAACGGCACATACCTGCCTCAACCATAGCGAAACCGGCGTTCATAAAGATCACTAGAATAGTAGCGATCAAAAGCCATAAATTGTTAGCAAGAAAAGCTGCATTCAACTCAGGTAAATCAGCTGCGTGAGCTGAAAGATTAAAAATACCTAAACCAAACAAAGCTAAAGGAACAGTTGCAAGCCACAACATAGAGCGGTTTGAACTAAATCCTCGAATACTCCTCAAAAGGAGCATAGGTCCATTGACAAGACTTGCATCTTGAAGTTTGGACCTAGAGCGCCTTTGAGGCGTTTGCAAAGCAGTGGTCATAAAAAAAAATTAGATCTGCAAAAAAACAGTTTGTGCTGTTTCCTTTCAAATTTAAATTTATTCAAAAAACTTATCCGTGTCTAGTAGTTGTTGATACCATTTTTATAGTTGCACCCTAAAAAATTATTTGTTAGATTAAAAAATTTTTTTTTGGGATTTCAAAATATCAAGTTTTTCAGTTATTTTAAAGGTTTAATTCCATTCCATGATACGTGGTCTTTATGAAATTCAAAGGAACATGGAATGGTTGTCATTCCTGCAGCTAAAGATTCTCTAAAAAGGTTGCCGTACAAGGGATCTGCTTCATCTCCAGGGGCAAAAAAACAAGCGTCTTTTCTTGTAATACAAAGTACTAAAACACTTTTACTATAAGGAATTAATTCCTTTAATTCCATGAGGTGTTTTTGACCTCTTTTCGTTACTGTATCTGGGAATAGAGCTACATTTTCTTTAATCCAAGTCGTATTTTTAACCTCTATGTAAATGTTACGTTTATCAGGATTTGAAGATTTTGGAGTTAAAAAAAAGTCAATTCTACTTTTTTATCTTTTCCATAAGGGACTTCAGATTTAATTGTCTCTATTTCTCCTATTAAATGTTTTAGCAAATTTTTCTCAATAACCTTTTTGATTAACTTATTTGCAAATAAAGTATTAATTCCCACCCAAACCTCCTCATTTTTTGCATCTAAAACACATATCTGTTCCCAAGTAAAAGGTAATTTTCTTTTTGGAGAAGTGGAAACACTTATTCTTACTTTTGCTCCCTCGCTCAAAAGTCCCTTCATTGGGCCTGTATTGGCACAATGAGCAGTTACGACCTCTCCGCTCTCTATTCTTATATCTGCAAGAAACCTTTTATACCTCTTAATTAAAACCCCTTCAATTAATGGATCAAATTCAATTATCCGATGATTCATAAATATGTCGTTAGTTAAAAATCAAATATAATTTAAACTTAAACTTCTTGATAAATTTTGACAAATCCAAATGCATTCATTTTTAAAAAATAATGTTTTTTCAATTTCGTTTGGTACTAGTCTTAGTAAATTAGCTGGATGTATTAGACAAATATTCATAGCTGCTGCTTTTGGAGTAGGGGTAACATACGACGCATTTAATTACGCGTATATAATTCCCGGTTTTTTGCTAATAATTATTGGAGGGATTAATGGTCCCTTACATAACGCAGTCGTTGCAGTTCTAACTCCCCTTAACAAAAGAAATGGAGGGATTGTATTAACTCAAGTAAGCATAAAACTTTCAATATTATTAATTTTTTTAGCTATATTAATTTACTTTAATTCCAGTTTATTAATTGAATTAATAGCCCCAAATTTAAGTTTCGAAGCTAAATCTATTGCCACTTACCAATTAAAAATACTTACACCTTGTATCCCATTATCTGGCTTCATAGGTTTAAGTTTTGGCGCCTTAAATTCCCAAAGAAAATTTTTTTTATCGAGTATAAGTCCATCGATAATAAGCCTAACTACTATTTTTTTTATTTTATTAAGTTGGATCTTTAACCAAGAAAATGCTTATTTTCATTTCTTTACTTATTCGGGATTACTAGCTTTTGCAACTTTGACAGGAACTTTAATTCAGTTTGTTGTTCAAATTTCGGAAATAAATAAAATCGGTCTCTTGAGATTAGAGCAAAGCTTAAGTTCATTTAAAGATGAAGAGAGGAGGATTTTCAAACTAATTATTCCAGCATCTATCTCATCAGGTCTCAGTCAAATTAATGTTTTTATCGATATGTTTTTCGCTTCAAGTTTTCAAGGAGCAGCATCGGGACTAGCTTACGGAAACTTTCTGATACAAGCCCCATTAGGAATATTATCTAACTCTTTGATTTTGCCATTACTTCCAAAATTCTCAAAATTGAGAAGTGATAAAGACAATAGAGGTCTCCAAAAAAAATTGATCTCTGGAATAGAGTATTGTTTCTTGACAACTATTTTTTTAACGGGATTTTTCATAACATTTAATAACCAAATAGTACAGTTAGTTTTTCAAAGAGGATCTTTTGATTATTCAGCGACTTTAAAAGTAAAGAATATATTAATTGCATATGCAGTTGGCATACCTTTTTCTCTATATAGAGATTTATTAGTAAGAACTTACTATTCAATAGAAAAAACAACCTTCCCTTTTAAGTCGTCACTTGCAGGGATAATATTAAATATTTTTTTTGATTGGTTTTTAATTGGTGCCCCAATTAATAATTTTGGGAATCTTTCACCATATAATTTTGGAGTTGTAGGAATAATCTTATCTTCAGTAATAGTCAACTTTATAGTTTGTATTTTGCTTTCTTTTAATCTGAGAAATGAAAAAATCCATTTGCCTAACTTAGATTTATTAAGGAAAATTTTCCTCATGTCATTAGCGGCATTAATAGATAGCACACTTTGTTTTACTATTCTCAAAACTACAGCTAACTTCAATTCAAATCTAGGAGAATTTTTATTATTAATACTTGGATCTATAACTTTTTTTGGAATCTATTTTTTACTTACCAAATGCTTAAAAGTAAATAGATTTAAATTTTATAAAAAAAAGATTTAGTTTTCAAAAAAACTTTCCAAAATCTCCTCTAATTCAAAAATTTGAGAAGTAGTGATTAAATTAATAAGCGGAATACTGTTAACACCATTCCCTACCTTTACATTTATTGTTTTCAAACTTATTTTTGCAGCCTCCAATGGGCCTCGATCTTTATTGCTGATACATTCAATAGCAAGATGTCTAGCTAGGCCAGCATCTCCAAGATATAAGTTCCACTTTTCTATTTTTATAAAAACCTTTTCTGAAATAATATTTTCTAGATCACTAATTCGTATCTGAGAGTCCATAAATTAAAAATTAAATTAAGTTGATTGTTTTGAAGTATCTTTAGGTTTTTTTAAAATCACAAAGAGCAAATGAGAGGCCAATAGTATTGACCAGAAAATTGCAAAGTTATTAAAAAAAGAAATTTCATATTTAATTTCTTTTAAAAGCCAAGTGCCACTTACAATCGCAGTAAATATCATGCAATGAATAACAAAATTTACTATTCGAGAAAAATGTTTATAGATGGGATCTTCTAAATCACCATTTCCGTACCACTTTATAGGCATACTAATAATTAGATTGTTAATAATAGACATTTTACCTGAAATCTAGTTGACTAAGAGACCCTGAAACAGAGATATTACATAATTATGCGCCTGTAGCTCAGTGGATTAGAGCACCTGACTACGGATCAGGGTGTCGGGAGTTCGAATCTCTCCAGGCGCGTTTAAAGTTATGAAATATTCTTTTTATATTTTTCTAAAAAATATCGTCTATATTATGGTTATTACTTATCAAATTCAATGAATATCCTTCAAAATCTTAAAGATAGTGATCCAGTAATATCCAATTTTATTAACTCTGAAAAAAATAGACAGGAAACTCATCTTGAATTAATCGCAAGCGAAAATTTCGCATCAATTGCCGTCATGCAGGCTCAAGGATCCGTCCTTACCAATAAATACGCAGAGGGATTACCTCAAAAAAGATATTACGGAGGATGTGAATTTGTTGATGAAATCGAAGAATTAGCTATTCAAAGAGCTAAAAAATTATTTAATGCAAATTGGGCTAATGTGCAGCCCCATAGTGGAGCACAAGCAAATGCTGCTGTTTTCCTAAGTTTACTTAAACCAGGCGACACAATCATGGGGATGGATTTATCTCATGGTGGACACCTAACTCATGGATCTCCAGTAAATATGAGTGGTAAGTGGTTCAATGCAGTTCACTATGGTGTAAATAAAGAAACTAGTGAATTAAATTTTGATGAAATAAGAGAGATAGCATTAGAAACAAAACCAAAATTGATCATATGCGGATATTCAGCTTATCCAAGAACAATCGATTTTGAATCATTTAGAAAAATTGCAGATGAAGTTGGTGCATTCTTAATGGCTGATATTGCACACATTGCAGGTCTTGTAGCAAGTAAACTTCATCCAAATCCAATACCTTATTGTGATGTGGTAACTACAACTACACATAAAACATTAAGAGGGCCTAGAGGTGGACTTATATTGTGTAAAGATGCAGAATTTGGGAAGAAATTTGATAAATCTGTTTTCCCGGGAACTCAAGGTGGGCCCTTAGAACATATTATTGCAGCTAAAGCAGTTGCATTTGGAGAAGCCTTACAGCCAGATTTCGTTAATTATTCCCAACAAGTAATAAAAAATGCCAAAGTTCTAGCTTCAACTTTAATAAAAAGAGGTATTAATATAGTAAGTGGAGGTACTGATAATCATATTGTTTTACTCGATTTAAGAAGTATCAATATGACTGGTAAAATTGCTGACTTGCTTGTAAGTGAAGTGAATATCACTGCGAATAAAAATACTGTTCCATTTGATCCTGAATCACCTTTTGTGACCAGCGGGCTAAGGTTGGGTACTGCTGCTTTAACTACTAGAGGCTTTAATGAGAATGCTTTTGCTGAAGTTGGCGAAATTATTGCCGATAGATTACTTAATCCAGAAGATTCACTAATTGAAAGTCAATGTAAAGAAAGAGTATTAACTTTATGTAATCGTTTTCCTCTTTATGAAGGCAAACTTGAAGCATCAATTAAATGAGTTCTAATTCCAAGGGAGTTGAAATTCTTTCTATTGGAACAGAGCTACTTTTAGGAAATATTATAAATACAAATTCCCAATGGATTTCTGAACAGTTGTCTCAATTAGGCTTAAATCACTTTAGGCAATCAACTGTAGGTGATAATTGTGATCGGATTATAAAAGTAATTCAAGAAATATCGAAAAGAAGTAATCTTCTAATTACGACAGGTGGCTTGGGACCCACTCCAGATGACTTAACTACTGAAGCAATAGCTAAATCATTTAATGTATCTCTTTTTGAAAGACCCCACTTATGGGATGAAATTAAACAAAAACTTTCAAACTCAAATTTCCAAGAGGATTTCTCTATTTTAAGGAAACAATGTTTCTTCCCCAAAAATGCTCAAATAATTAATAACCCTAGGGGCACTGCACCAGGAATGATATGGGAACCAATAAAAGACTTTACTATTCTTACTTTCCCTGGAGTACCGAGTGAAATGAAAACTATGTGGGAAGAGACGGCGGTTGAATTCATTAAAACCAAATTCTCAGATAGTTATTCCTTTTTTTCAAATACTCTTAAATTTGCAGGCATTGGAGAATCTACCGTTGCAGAAAAAATTAAAGATCTATTAAATCTTAAAAACCCGACTGTTGCTCCATATGCAAACTTAGGAGAGGTTAAACTCAGAATCACAGCCAGAGCAAAGAATGTAGTGGAAGCAAAAAATATTATTAAACCTGTAAAAGAAAAATTAAAAAAAGAATTTTCAAAGTTTATTTTTGGAGAAGATAATGATACTCTCCCTAGCGTTTTAATAAAAGAATTAAGCAAGAGGAACCAAACGATTGTTTTTGCTGAATCCTGTACCGGAGGCCTTCTATCTTCATCACTTACATCAATATCAGGCTCGTCTCAAGTTTTTAAAGGGAGTATTATTTCATATAGTAATGAGCTAAAAAATTCATTATTAAATATTTCAGAAAACAAACTTAATAAATATGGAGCTGTTTCTGAAGAAGTTTGTGAAGCTATGGCAATTAATGTCAAAAATAGATTAGGAGCAGACTGGGCAATTGCCATCAGTGGAATTGCTGGTCCCAATGGAGGAACTCAAGAAAAACCTGTTGGACTAGTATTTATATCGATTGCAGGACCAACTAATCACATTACAAATATTAAAAAAATATTTAACTCAACCCGAATTAGAACTGAAATTCAAACACTAAGTGTAAATGTGTGTTTGAACAGCCTCAGATTAATCCTATTATCGAATAGTAAGTAATTTTTTTTCAAATTGAGTCAAGATACCTTATTTGATAAAGTTTGGGATTTACATAAAGTTTCCAGTCTTCCTGGTGGCTCAGATCAAATTTTTATTGGTCTTCACCTCATCCATGAAGTAACAAGTCCTCAAGCATTTGGCGCTTTAAAAGACAAAAATTTAAAAGTAAGATTCCCTAGCAGAACGGTCGCTACAGTTGATCATATTGTGCCAACAGATAATCAAAGCAGACCTTTCAAAGATAATCTTGCAGAGCAAATGATTGAAACACTTGAGAAGAACTGTCTACAACATAAAATAAGATTTTTTAATATTGGTAGTGGAAATCAAGGAATAGTACATGTAGTAGCTCCAGAATTGGGGCTAACGCAGCCGGGTATGACAATTGTTTGTGGAGATTCACATACTTCAACTCATGGAGCTTTTGGCTCAATTGCTTTTGGTATAGGTACAAGCCAAGTAAGAGATGTTCTTGCAAGCCAAACCATAGCCATGAACAAATTGAAGGTGAGGCAAATTTGGTGTGAAAATCAATTATCTCATGGGGTTTATGCTAAGGATTTAGTGCTTAATATTATTAATGAACTTGGTGTAAAGGCTGGTATGGGTTTCGCGTATGAATTCGCAGGCCCTGCGATCAACGCATTATCAATGGAAGAGAGAATGACAATATGCAATATGTCTATTGAAGGTGGCGCGAGATGTGGCTATATAAATCCTGATGAAAAGACTTTTAATTATATTAAAAATAAATTATGTGCGCCCAAAAATGATAATTGGAATGAAGCGCTCTTATGGTGGAAATCATTAAAAAGCGATGCAAATTCTATTTATGATGATGTAATTAAATTTGATGCTTCAAAAGTAGAACCAACAGTAACCTGGGGAATTACTCCCGGTCAAAGTGTAGGCATCAATCAACAAATCCCACTTTTAGAAGAATTATCCCCAAATGACCAATTTGTTGCTAAAGAAGCTTATGAATATATGGGTTTCAAGCCAGGGCAATCAATAAAAAATACTCCCGTAGATGTTTGTTTCATAGGCAGTTGTACCAATGGAAGAATCAGTGATTTAAGAGTTGCTGCTAACGTATTAAAAGACAAAAAAGTATCTAACAATATAAAAGCATTTGTAGTACCAGGTTCAGAAAAAGTCGCCACAGAAGCAAAACAAGAAGGTCTTGATAAGATCTTTAAGGATTCTGGATTTCAATGGAGAGAGCCAGGTTGCTCAATGTGTTTAGCAATGAATTCAGATAAGCTAATAGGTAATCAAGTTAGTGCAAGTTCTAGTAATAGAAATTTTAAGGGCAGACAAGGATCGCCTAGCGGAAGAACTCTTCTTATGAGTCCAGCAATGGTAGCTGCTGCTGCAATAAATGGCAAAGTAAGTGACGTTCGGGAATTTATAAACCAATGAAATCGAAATTTAGCCCACCAATTGGAAAAATTTCACAAATAAGTGGAAAATGCATCTCATTGATTGGTAACGACATTGATACTGATCGTATTATTCCTGCGCGTTTTTTAAAGTGTATTAATTTTGATTCATTGGGTAAATCTGTTTTTGAAGATGATAGAAAAACATTGAAAGGCAGTCACCCCTTTGATCTAAAAGATAATCAAGATTCCTCTATTCTTATCGTTAATAGTAATTTTGGTTGCGGCTCTAGTAGGGAACATGCACCTCAAGCCCTAATGCGTTGGGGTATAAGGGCAATAAT
>JAOOML010000012.1 GCA_028409275.1 Prochlorococcus sp. AH-716-I09
ATAATCTTGCAGTTGTAGTTGATGATAATTTCATGAATATCACACATGTAGTGAGGGGGGAAGACCATATCTCAAACACTGCAAAACAAATATTGATTTATGAAGCATTAGATTTTAAATTACCAACGTTTTCACATACACCGCTAATACTAAATAGCGAAGGTAAAAAATTATCTAAAAGAGATTGCATTACTTCAATCGACGAATTTAGAGATATGGGGTATTTACCTGAGGCTTTAGCAAACTATATGGCCTTTCTAGGTTGGTCACCAAAATCTGCTGGCAGTGAAATAATTTCACTTGATGAGATATCTGAAATTTTTAACTTATCAGATATAAATAAATCTGGAGCTAAATTCAGTTGGGAAAAACTCAACTGGATTAATTCTCAATATATAAAAAATATGGAATCAATCAAATTAAGTAAAATCATTCAGGGGTATTGGGATGATATGGGTTGGGAACCTCCATCTCAAGAATGGAGTATAAAATTAACAACTTTACTTAAAGATTCGATGATACTTTTAAAAGATGCTATTGATCAATCAAAACCATTTTTTTTATTACCTCCAATTCAAGAAGAGGGTCAATCTTTTCTCGAAAATAATTCTAACAAAACATCTTTAAAAATTATCTTAAATCATTTAAAGGAGCGAAAAATTATAGAAATAAACAAAGAGAAAGCAAGGGTAATTATAAACGAAATCTCAAAAACGCATAATTTTAAAAAAGGGATTTTAATGAAATCATTAAGAGTTGCCTTTTTTGGTTGTCTAAGTGGTCCAGATTTGATTCAAAGTTGGGAACTCTTTTCAGAAAGTAAAAATGATATTTTACGGATTGAGAGATGTCTTAATTAAGAATTAGATTTTTCTTGAGCTAAGTTTAGACGATTTGCCAAAGGTTTAGCCGTAAGACCCTGGATTCCTACTGTCATTAGTATCGTGAGAAAGACCAAACCTTGAAGACGTCCAGCTCCAAGAATACCTGCCTGCTCAAGTCTGATAGAAAAAAGAGATGCTACTGCAGCAGTAACAATACCTCTTGGAGCTAACCAAGCTAAAAATACTTTTTCCTTTAAGTCTAATTCCCTTCCCATTGTTGCTATCGAGATAGAGATAGGACGAACAATTAGCATCATCATAAAAACGCCAACAACCCCTCCCCATCCCAAAGGACTTAATTCCCCCCAAGAAACGTCAGCGGCCAAAAGAGGGAATAAAACTGTTATTGCTAATTGAGCTAATTCACCTATTAGATTATCCAATTTCTCCTTATCTATTACCTCTCTTTTGCCGACAATAAAACCTGCGGCGACAGAAGCAGGCAAGCCTGATTCCGGCAAAAAATATTCACAAATTCCATACACAAGGAAAATAAAGCCAAGAGTAACTTGAAGCTCTATTCCAAATGAGGCTTCATTTTTTATTTTTTTTAAAATTTCAGATAGTAACCAGCCTGAACTCAATCCTATTAGCACTCCGCCTCCTAATCTTTGCATTAATGCAATAAATACATCGTTAATCCCACGTAGGTCACCTAAGGTAAGTTCTAAAAGTAATAAAGCTAGCACTGCACCAATTGGTTCGAGTAACAACCCCTCAGCTTTTAAAACTTCTGAAAGGGGAGAAGCTAATTTTATTTGTTCAACTAATGGAGAGACAACAGTTGGTCCAGTGGCTAGAACTATGGCACTGTATATCCCTGCAACTTGCCATGAAAGGCCTGAAAGCCAATGAGCAATAAATATTCCAGCTGATAATGAGATAAATAGTCTCACCAATGAAATTTTCAGAACAGTATTTCTTATATTACCTTCGGGCAACTTTAAATTTAGTCCACCTTCGAATAGAACTAAGCAGACTAAAAGTCCGACAATAGTTTCAAGTCCTTGTCCAAGATCTAAGGGTTCAACAAGTCCTAAGCCTGATCTCCCTATAAATAATCCAGAAAGCAATAAAATAACAACACTAGGGAATCCTGTAAAAGAAGACAATAATCGAGCACAAGCACCTGCAAATACAGTTATTCCCCAAAGTAATCCAAGCCTTTCAGGCGTCATATAATCTTATAAATAAAAAAAAATATTAATTATTTTGATTAAATCAATAATCGCTTCGCAAGTCCATTAAAAACAATACTTTTTAATTTAATTAATCAGCTGAACTTAACTAAAATTTTTATTCTTCTCTGAAAATTACTCATAAGTCAAACAAATTAAATTACTATCAGGAAAATTGGCTTATTAAAGCAATAATTATAAAAATTATTCCTATACCAATAGTTGCCATCCTTCCATTCCATATTTCAGCTTGCGGGGTAAAACCTCTTTTCCATAGATTCAGTTCCTTTTTATCAACGATATTTTTTGTTTCTTTAATCTCAATTTTGGGATGTTTGCTCATTGGAGTTAAAAGGGAGGATTTTCTTCATAAAGGGTATATGCTTGTTCAATTGAGAGTCTTCCTGTGACACCTAATTTAAGAGAACTCAAATGATCCTTAAATTTGATTCTGAACAATGCCGCTGCTCCAATCATCGCCGCATTATCTGTACAAAGATTAAGGGGAGCTAGATGAACTTTAATAGATTTTTTACTAGCTTCTCTAATCATCATTTTTCTTAATGTTTTATTGGCAGCAACACCCCCAACTACTACGACATTATCCAAACTATGATCTTTGGCGCATCTTATAGTTCTCTCTACCAATACCTCAGCCACTACTCTCTCAAAACTTGCAGCAATATCAGGAACTGGGACATTCTTCCCATCTAAATTTATTTTCTCAACCAATCTTAATACAGCCGTTTTTAGACCGCTAAAGGAAAAATCATATTTAAGAAATCCACCATTTTTATCAGAAATCCTACATTTAGGTAAATCAAATTTCATAGGGTCTCCATTTTTAGCAATCTTTTCAATTGCAGGCCCCCCTGGATAACTAAGACCTAGTAATCTTCCAACCTTATCAAACGCTTCTCCAGCTGCATCATCAAAACTCTTTCCAAGTCTCTGCATTTCCCTTCTCTCATCAACCTTAATCAATTCAGTATGTCCGCCACTTACAAGTAATGTAAGGAAAGATTTCTTTGGATAGTTTTCTGAAAATAGAATTGATGATAAATGACCTTCCAAATGATGAATTCCCAAGAATGGCTTTGAATGTAACACGCAAAGTGATCTTGCAGTAATAGAGCCTACTCGTAAACAACCAACTAACCCAGGAGCTACAGTTGATGCAATATAATCAACTTCTTCAATTTCAATTTTTGATTCTTTCAATGCCTTCTCTAAAACAAAAGGTAATAACTCTAAATGCTTTCTAGCTGCAAGTTCAGGAACAACACCACCCCATTTTGAATGATCTTCAATTTGAGATGCAATAATATTTGAATGAATTTTGAAAATATCGCCATTATTAGAAACTATTGAGACAGATGTCTCATCACAACTTGTTTCAATAGCTAAAACTTTATGCATATTTGATTCAACTTGTTCTATTTTATTATTAATTTCTTAATTAACACACTATAAGGAATTAAAGATTGCAACTTATGAAATTCTTTTTTTCAATAATAACCTCGGTTTTTCTATTTTTAGGAATTACTCCTCTCGCTCTAGCAGCTAATGGTCCAGCCTTAAATGCTGACAGAGCGAGTACAGAATTTACTGCATCAGCACTAACTACATGTTCTGAAAACCCTAAATTCATTGAGAGAGCAAGTTCTGCGACTACTCAAAAAGACATCGCAAGATTTGAAAGGTATGGCAAAGCATCATGCGGAGATGATGGCCTTCCACATTTAATTATTGGTCCTCCTCTTGAGCCTTGGGGAGCTCTTTTAAATAGAGGTCATGAGGGAGATTTACTTATTCCTGGTGTTTTGTTTATTTACATAGCAGGAATTATTGGTTGGTCAGGAAGAGAATATTTGATTGAATCAAAAAAGACTAAGAATCCAGCAGATCTTGAAATCATTATTGATTTAGACTTGGCTAGAAAATGTCTCATAAAAGGAGCTCAATGGCCTCTTCTAGCTAATAAGCAAGGTAGAAATGGAGATTTAAGGGAGAAAGATAACAATATTACACTTAACGGTCCTCGCTAAACATCTTTAAAACTTTCATAAAATCAAATGTTCAAAATCCTAAACACAAAATTTGTTAGATCTGCACCAGTAGTTGCAGCAATTTGGCTAAGCCTTACAGCTGGAATAATCATTGAATTCAATAGGTTTTTCCCTGACTTGTTATTCCATCCAATGAGCTGATTAAGCTTGAGAATAATTAGTTGTTTTTATTAACTTGATTATTCTCATTGCTGTTTCATCAACATTGTGATTTATTAATGCATAATCAAATTGATTTGATACTGAAATCTCATAATTAGCTCTTAAGAGTCTTTTTTTAATTGCCTCTTCACTTTCTGTAGCTCTATTTCTTATTCTTCTTTCTAATTCCTCTTTATTAGGCGGAAGTAAAAATATTGACAGAGACTCAGGGAACTTTTCTTTAATTTGTTTTGCACCCTCAACTTCAATTTCAAGTAATACGGTAAATCCTTTTTTGATTTTCTCATTAACAGAATAGAAAGGAGTTCCATAGTAGTTTCCAGCAAATTGAGCCCATTCAAGAAAAAGGTTTTTTTCAATCATTTCTTTAAACTTTTCTTGATTCAAAAAGTAATAATTTTCTCCCGACTTCTCTCCTTCTCTAGGTTCTCTAGTAGTTGCAGATATTGAAAGCCAAATATTTCTATCGTTATTTAATATTTCTTTAACAACAGTTCCTTTACCCACCCCGCTTGGTCCGGTAAGAATAATGAGTTTTTTGTGATTTTTCATATTAAATTTTTTAAAGTAAAATAAACATCTTGTGAACTTAAAATAAATAATGCAAAAAGGTGTGCCACAGATAATGGATATTACATCGATTAGATCTGTCTTGCATTATTTAACAAAAAACATTTTACCTACAAAGTTTGAAACTGCCCAACAACCAGAGCCAAATACAATTCAATTATGTTTTAGAGGAGTTGATTCTCAAACTTGGTTAGAAGTTTCATGGAATGGTGAATCTCCCAGGATACTAAAGATAAATAAGCCAGAAAAAATTGGAAGAGAAAGTACACTTTCTAAACAAATAAGGCACGGATTAAAATATATGGCCTTAGTTTCGATTCATCAAGATGAGTTTGAAAGAGTTATAAAATTTAGTTTTGCAAAAAAACCTGGAGAGGAAATTAATAAGTATTTAATCTTTGAGTTAATGGGAAAACATAGTAATATTTTTTATTTGGATAATAAACATAAAATTATCGCAGTTGGTAAACAAATTAAATCAAGTCAATCTAGTTTTAGAACAATTTCAACAGGATCAATTTATTCTGACCCTCCACTAAATCTAAAAAAGCAACCCAGAGAAGATGAATCTTTTCAATCATGGAAAGAATCAATTTCCACAGTCCCGGAGTCTTTGAAATACTGTTTAATAAATACTTACCAAGGAGTAAGTCCTATCCTCACAAAGCAATTAGAGGCAGTAAGCAAGACTAATGACTTGGAAATAATGGAAAAAAATATCGATTTCATAAGCGATGCAAACTTAAAGGAGATATTTAAAAGCTGGAAGTTGTGGATAAATAGGTTTAAAAACAATAACTTTAACTTTTCAATATTTAATAATTTTTTTTATTGCGTTTGGTTCTTAGATAAAGAACTTAACTGTGAAAATGAAATAGATTTATGCAACGGTTTAGAAAATTATTATGATAATTATTTAAAGCAAAAAAAATTTGAATTATTAGCTAAGAAAATTGAAGGGATAATTTTCAAACAAACAAATCATGAGAAAAAGAATTTAAAAATTCAATATGATCTCTTATCAAAGTCAGAAAGCTACGAACTATATAAAGAAAAAGCTGACAAAATATTCACAGCAATTGAGATCAACAAACGAGATATTATTAAAGGCCAAAAACTATATAAAAAATCAAAAAAATTAAAAAGATCTAGAGAATTGATAAAAGAAAGATTAAATATTTATAAAACTAATATAGATAGATTAGATGAATTCAATACACTCCTAGAAAATCTAAATTCTTTATATCACGAAGAACTGTTTGTAAAAATTAAACTATTAGAAGAAATTGTGGAAGAAATTTGTAACGAATTTAATATCAACATAAAGAGGAAAAGAGAAGATAAGAAAAGTTCATCTGAGATGCAATCATCACCAATTCAAGTTGATACTCCTACAGGATTGAAGCTTCAGATAGGGAGAAATATGAGGCAAAATGACTTAATAAGCTTTAAGTTTTCAAAAAAAGGCGATCTATGGTTTCATGCACAGGAATCACCAGGTAGTCATGTAGTTTTAAAATCTTCATCTCAAGCAGCATCTGAACAAGATCTTCAAATAGCTGCAGATTTAGCTGCTTTATTTAGTAAGGCCAAAAGAAACATTAAAGTTCCAATTAATTTAGTAAAGATTAAAGATTTGCAAAAAATCAAAAAAGGAGGACCGGGTTGCGTTTCCTTTAAAAATGGAGAAATTATTTGGGGAAATCCTACAAGAGGAGAAGATTACATTAAAAAAAATCTTAAAAGAGTAATTTAGTTTATAATAAAAAAAATTTTTAAATCTAAATGTTTGATTTTCTTTTGGGCACTCATGAATTTTTAGGAAATCATAGTTTTCCAGAATTTATTGTTGGATATCTATTTGGTGCTGCATTAATAATTGGAGCTCCTACTGTTTTCTTATTACTTGCCTTCGTAAGCGCCTTAATGAAAACAAATGGGAAAATGGGTGGATATAGAGAATATGAAACTTATGGTGAATCATCTCTAAATGATGCCCCTCCTTTCTTATTACCAGATCCAACTAATCCTAAATTAAGCAAATAATAAAATTTATCGAAAAATAAATTAGACTTTGACAATAGTAATTTAAAATCTTTTCCTTACAGAATCTTTATCAAATAATAATGAGAGGTACCGGTCAAAGCGAAAATAAGCTATCAGATTCGATGACTTTTAGTGATCATTTAGAGGAGCTTCGTCAAAGGATATTAAACTCAATTTACTCAATAATTATTTCAATATTCTTTAGTTTTCTAATCATAAAGCCATTAATATCTTTTTTAGAAATTCCAGCTGGGGATATTCATTTACTACAACTTGCTCCAGGAGAGTTTTTATTTGTCGCTATTAAAGTTGCAGGTTATAGCGGATTAATAGTTTCAATACCTTATATTTTTTATCAAATAATATTGTTCATTTCTCCAGGTTTAACAAAACAAGAAAAAAGCCTTATCTTGCCCGCAGTTTTTGGTTCAGGTCTTCTCTTTTTTTTGGGATTAATTTTTTCATGGTGGATATTAGTTCCTGCAGCCATAAATTTCTTTATTACTTTCGGTGCTGATATTGTTGAACCAACTTGGTCTATAGAAAGATATTTTGATTTTGTCCTCTTATTAATGTCTAGCACTGCAATAGCTTTTCAATTGCCAGTATTACAATTTATTCTTGGTTCTCTCGGAATAATTACAACAGAAAAAATGATTTCGAATTGGAAGATAGTTGTAATCTCCTCCGCAATCTTATCTGCAGTGATTACACCTTCAACAGACCCATTGACAATGTCATTGTTATCTATATCGATTGTGTTTTTATTTTTTGTGGGTACTGGATTAACTTACTTATCAGAAAATCTTAAGTCAAAAACTCTTTCATCTTCTCATTAACATTTAATTGCAAGCTGACAGCTCTACCTAACCTTGGCTTAGCATTGACCTTCTTTAGCCATTCCCTTACTTCCTCTGAATATCCACATCTATTTAAAATCTCGATTTTATCAGCTATCGATTTTTTATATTCATCTTCACTTAAAGGGAATGATTCCTGTCCAAGAAATCCCCACATCATTTGAAAATAAACAAATTTTCCTCTTTTAAATAGTCTAAAATCATATTTTTTACCCCAGCGATGAATCAAATAATGGATAACTTCATCTACTAGTAATGGGTTCATTTAAATCAATTAATTAAGACTTCCTAAATTTTTACTTTAAATTATTAAAAGTCCTATCTATTTACAACAGAAATTGAACAATTTGCTCCATAATAACTAATAAATAACAGAACCAAGTAGCGAATGACTCAATTAAGTTCCAATGATGTCCCTTCAATGGGTCGAAGGCAATTTATGAATCTTCTTACATTTGGTACTGCAACTGGTGTAGCTTTAGGAGCTCTTTACCCAGTAGCAAATTATTTCATGCCTTTAAGAGCAGGTGGTGGTGGTGGTGGAACTTCTGCTAAAGATGAATTAGGGAATCCAATAACCAAGACAGGTTGGTTAGCTACCCATCAAGCAGGAGACAGAAGTCTAGTGCAGGGTCTAAAGGGAGATCCAACTTATTTAATAGTTAATGAGAGTGGAGAAATAGGGGAATTTGGTTTAAATGCAATTTGTACTCATTTAGGTTGCGTTGTCCCATGGGATAGTGGTGCTAATAAATTTATATGCCCTTGCCATGGCAGTCAGTACGATACAAATGGGAAGGTAGTCAGAGGGCCTGCACCTTTATCCTTAGCACTGGCACATGTTGATATTGATGATGATGCCGTACTCGTCAAACAATGGTCAGAAACTGACTTTAGAACCAATGAAAATCCATGGTGGGCATAAAATAATGAAAGGTCTTAAAAATCAAATCATGAAAAAAACAAGTTTATTTATCTGCACTCTGCTTTTCATTTCGAGCATTTTATTTTATCCCAAGATGACTTTTGCTTATCCATTTTGGGCTCAGCAAAACTACGAATCCCCAAGAGAAGCAACAGGAAAGATAGTCTGTGCAAATTGTCATTTAGCTCAAATGCCTACCATTGCAGAGGTTCCTCAATCTGTTGGTGCAGACAGTGTTTTCAAAGCTGTAGTCAAAATACCCTACAAAAATGACTTAAAAGAGATCGGGGCAGATGGTTCTGAAGTTCCATTACAAGTTGGTGCTGTTGTAATGCTCCCTGATGGCTTTAAACTTGCACCACAAGAAAGGTGGACCGAAGAAATCAAAGAGGAGACAGAAGGGGTTTATTTCAGTAACTATAGTGAAGAAAAAGATAATATCATCATTGTGGGACCTTTGCCTGGCGATACCAATAAAGAAATCGTTTTTCCTGTACTCTCCCCTGATCCATCCACTAATAAAGAATATCACTATGGGAAATACTCGTTACATATTGGAGGCAATAGAGGTAGAGGTCAGGTATATCCAACTGGAGACAAAAGCAATAATGTAGTTTTCACCTCTTCCATCTCAGGGACTATTAATTCAATAGACACAATTGAAGATGGTAGTTATAAGGTAAATATAGAAAACGAGAATGGTGAGATAACTACTGAAGCAGTGCCTATTGGTCCTCAACTTATAGTAAAAGCACAAGACAAAATTAATGCAGGTGACCCTCTTACTAATGATCCCAACGTTGGCGGCTTTGGACAACTAGATGCTGAGGTTGTACTTCAGAGCCCTTATAGAATAATTGGATTAATTGCATTCTTTATTGGTGTAGGTCTAACACAAATACTTTTAGTATTAAAGAAAAAACAAGTAGAAAAAGTGCAAGCAGCAGAGGGTATCTAACTTTCTTTAAATGCTTTTATTTCAAGCTTTTATAAAATCTCCAGGGGAAACTTTTTTAAATTTAGGATTTATAACTATTAGATGGTATGGATTGCTTATTTCGGTTTCAGTTTTAATAGGCTTATTTATCTCTAAAAAACTTGCGAAGGCAAGGAATATTAACCCAGAACACATTAGTGAAATACTTCCATCATTAATAATCTTTTCAATAATTGGAGCTAGAGCTTATTACGTAATTTTTGAGTGGAGGCAATATAGCGGAGAGAACTTTTTTACTTCTTTAGAACTATTTAATAACACAATTCAAATACCTTCTTTTCTGGCAGTTTGGGAAGGAGGCATAGCAATCCATGGAGGTCTAATTGGAGGATTATTATCTATTATCTATTTCTGTAAGTCGAAAAACATTCATTTAAAAACTTTTATAGATATATTAATACCCTCTATTATTCTTGGACAATCTATAGGAAGGTGGGGAAATTTTTTCAATAATGAAGCCTTCGGGGTTCCTACAAATTTGCCTTGGAAATTATTTATACCTATCCAAAATAGGCCTTTAGAATTTATCAATTACGAATTTTTTCATCCTACTTTTCTCTATGAGTCATTATGGAACTTTATAATATTCTTCCTTCTTATTTTTATCTTTAATAAACAGAATAAAACAGATTTTTTCAGGCCTGGCTTTATTAGCTGTCTTTATTTAATAAGTTACAGCTTTGGAAGATTCTGGATTGAGGGTTTAAGAACTGACCCATTATGTATTGGTGGGTTTCCCCCTTTCTGTAGTGGAGGTATAAGAATGGCTCAATTTATAAGTATTTTTCTATTTTCTTCTGGATTAATTGGAATATTTTTTTTAAGATTAAGAACATATAGTGGTAAAAATAGAAAGAATGGATAAAAAAATATCCTTTATTGGCGTTGGTCCAGGCGATCCCGATTTATTAACCCTAAAAGCTTTAAAAAAGATAAAAACTGCAGATTTCATTATTTGGACTGATTCTCTAATTCCTGAAAAGATTTTAGATTTTTCTAAAGAAGGTTCTGAAAATATAAGAACGAGTTCGCTCAACTTAGGGCAAATCACCTCAATTATGATAAAAAAATTTCAGGAAGGTAAAACTGTTATAAGGTTGCATGATGGAGACCCTTGTCTTTTTGGCGCGATTAGAGAACAAATAGAAATTTTAAAAAAAGAAAAAATTGAAATCGAAGTAATTCCAGGTGTAAGTGCTTTTCAAGTCGCAGCAGCATATCATGAAGCTGAGTTAACTATCCCTGACGTAACGCAAACAATAATTTTAACAAGAGCAGGAGGAAGAACTGGCATGCCCAAGAAAGAATCTCTGAAAGATCTTGCGAAACACAATTCCTCTTTATGCCTTTATCTAAGTGCTAGACATGTGAAAAGGTCTCAAGAAACTTTATTAGAGTTTTATCCCCCAGAGACTAAAGTTATTGTTGGATTCAGAGTATCTTGGGATGATGGTTGGACATCATTAATAGAATTAAAAGATATGGAAAATTTTTCTATTGAAAAAAAATTAATAAGAACAACTATTTACATAATTAGCCCAGCAATTAATAATTCTCAAAACAGGTCTAATCTATACAATCCATCATATAGACATCTCTTTAGAAATAAATAATCGTAAAGTTGATAGAAAAATATTAATCACTATAATTAGTAAAAATTTGTTTGCTTTGAAAGAAATAAAATCTAATCCAGAAGACAATAATAATCAAGAAGAATCTTCTTTAAAGAGAATTGGAAATTTTATTAAAGAGGCAAGGTTAAGTAGAGATCAATCTGTTGAAGAATTGGCTTCTGATTTAAAAATTGGATCTCATCAACTTAAAGCTATTGAAGAAGGCAATGAAGAAGGGCTCCCTGAAAAAGTATTTATCAAAGCAATGGTTCGTAGAATTTCACAGAAGCTGAAACTTGATACAGAATTTGTAATGAATGAATTCAAGACAGAGAGGAAAGAGATAAAAATAGAAGAAATAGTTGAAGAAGTGGCTAAAAAAACTTATAAAACCAGACAATCTAGGGATCCAAGTCCATTAGGTTTCTGGATATTTATTTTAATTTCAGGCTTTCTCGGACTAGTCGCCTCATCTTTTATTTTCAATTTATTTTCAGAGTCTTTTCAGAATCAAACTCCAAAACAAGAACTAATTAAGAAAACTAAATAACTTTTAAATCCAAATTCTTTTGTTCTTTTATTACATTACGGCATAATTGTAAGTTCCATTTTTCAAGTAGAAGATCATTGTTTTTATTTAACGGTAGAAGTTCAAATGTAAGAATATTTTCCTGCAATCTTATTTGAACTGAAGAGATTACCTTATCAGGTCTTTGATCAAGAGATGCTGCTAGTCTCAAAATTAATGACATTTCAAGAACTAATGTTTTGTCTTCTTTGGATATTAAATTTTGCCAAGACTCATGTCTTTTCTTGGGTAGGGTCTTTCTATGGTATCTAGCGATCGAAGCAATAATATTTGTTTCTGCTTCAGAATATCCCAACAACTCACAATTTTTTATTAAGTACCAAGAGTGTTTGTGATATGAACCAACATTTACGTATTTTCCGCAATTATAAAGATTAGAAGCTGCCCAAAGAAGTTCTTTAGCTTTAGAATCAATTTCGCTATGAAAGATATTTTTAGTCTGATCATAAATTTGAAAGGCTATATCGATTACTTTCTCAGTTCTTTTATTATCTACTCCAAACTTTCTGGCCTGATGTACTATTGTTGTTTTTCTAATATTGCTTTGAATATTAAACTCGTTTTTTATTATCCCTTTACGAAGCATCCAATCAACAACTAAACCCTCTCTAAGGGCCCTCTCACTTATAGTTAATTCATCAAAGTTCAACATATCCATCGCGGTATTTAATATCAATGCGCCTGGAATAATTATTTCTGCTCTTCTCTCACTTAATGAAGGTATTTTCTTGATTTCTGAAACTGGCATTTTAATTAGTTTTTCCAATACATTCTTTAAATTTTCCTTTTTAAATTTATAACCATGCAACTTTTGTTTAGATTCTTCTAAATCATCTAAAATCAAATTTCCTAATGAAGTTGCAGTACCACTTGTTGCAATCATAGATAAAGGATTATCTCCCTTAGATCTACTCTTTATTTTTCGAACGGATGGTTCTAAAGAACCTTGAATAAAAGTTTTTAGAAACCTCGATCTTTCTGTATTTATAGGCTCTTTATTTAAAAAATCATTCTTAAGTCTTACCGCACCAACTCTCGAACTGGTAAGAGCTATTGCATCTTTTTTATCTGCAAGAATTAATTCTGTAGATCCTCCTCCAATATCTATGATTACATAGGATTGATCTTCAAAAGCCATCCCAGAAAGGACACCAAGATAAATTAATCTGGCTTCCTCAGAACCACTTATCAATTCTATTTGAATATTAGTTTCATCAAGAACTCTTCTAATAAAATCTTGACCGTTGGGAGCTTCCCTAACTGCACTTGTTGCTGCTGTTACTATTTGTTTTACTTCATTACTTTTACAATATTCCTTAAATCGCTTAAGAGTAACTAATGCTCTTTGGATTGATTCTTCAGTAAGATTACCCTCCTCATCTCTTTCTCCAAGACGAGTGGTTGATTTATCAGTGAATTTTATTGAAAATGATTTTAATTCTAGATTAATTTCTGCTATCAAAAGATGTGTAGAGTTAGTTCCAATATCTATCGAAGCTACAAAAATTTGCTTTTCTTGAAAATATCTTGAATCTTGTTTCTTTATCATTTTTTTTTGTAAGATGCAGATATCTTTAATCCATTAATAAATATACTCAAGATCGATTAGTAAATATTAGAAATCACTTAATCCTAGTAAGATTATTTAAAGTTATGAAATATACAATAGGTTAAATGCAAAATAAAAATCGAGAAATCAAATTAAGTACTTTTTTTGAATTATTAAGGTGGAATAAGCCGACTGGAAGAATTATCTTACTTATTCCTGCTGGATGGAGTCTATATTTAACACCAGATGCTAATCCAACATTTTTAATGTTGTTAAGAATAATCTTAGGAGGACTACTAGTAAGTGGCTTAGGCTGCGTGGTTAATGATATTTGGGATAAAAAAATTGATCAAAGAGTTTTTAGGACCAAAAATAGACCTCTAGCTTCAAATAAAATCAGTCTTAAAACTGCTTATTCAATTCTTTTCTTTTTAATTTTATGTAGTTTCTTTTTAACTTTGTCACTACCCCAACCTGGGAAGCTCCTTTCCATTTCACTTGCTTTTTTAGTTTTACCTATTATTTTAATTTATCCTTCTGCCAAACGATGGTTTAAATATCCTCAATTAATCTTATCTATTTGCTGGGGTTTTGCTGTCTTAATTCCCTGGGCAGCAAATGAAGGCAATTTAAATAGTATAGTTTTATTTTTTTGCTGGCTAGCTACCATTTTTTGGACATTTGGCTTTGACACGATTTATGCTTTGGCAGATAAAAAATATGATATCAAAATTGGAATAAATAGTTCCGCGGTTAATCTCCAGAACAATACAAAAATAACTATTCAAATTTGTTATTTTTTAACTTCTAGTTTTCTCGCATTATGCGGATTTATTAATCAAATGGATTTTATTTTTTGGCCGATTTGGCTTACAACATCAATCCTAATGCAGAGAGATATACTAAAGGTATTTCCTGAGGAAAAGCAATCAATAAAAAATATTGGGAATCACTTCAAAAATCAATCAATTTATGGAGGATTACTTTTATTAGGAATTATTATTGCCTCATAAATTCTAAATATGGTTTTAAGATTAAAAAAAGGAGATCTAATCGATATTTTAGCTCCGAGCTCCTTTATTGATGAAGAAAAAAATTTTCAAAAAGGTATAGAAATCTTAAAAAGCTGGGGCTTAGAAATCAATAAAAATAATACCCTATCAAAAAAATTTGGTTATTTTGCAGGTGATGATTTAAGTAGATTTGAAGAACTGGAAAAAGCACAAAATAGTAAGCTAATCATTTTTGCAAAAGGAGGCTGGGGTTCAGCAAGACTATTAGAAAAAGACCCTTCTTGGCAGCATGGTTTAATGCTTGGATTCTCAGATACATGTTCTTTATTACTATCTAAATATTCTCAAGGATTTATTGGTTCTATTCATGGGCCTATGGTTACAAGCCTTTTCAAAGAACCAGAGTGGAGTCTTGAGAGATTAAAAAATTTACTTTTTGAGGGATATGTTGCGGACATAACAGGCATTCCCTTAAGAGGTGGGAAAGCGAAAGGAGAAATTATAGTTTCTAACTTAACTATTGCTACTTTTTTAATTGGTACTAATCACTTTCCAGATTGCAGAGGGAAAATAATAATTTTTGAAGACATTAATGAAGATATTTATAAAATTGATCGCATGTTGACTTACCTCAGGATGACTAAAATACTTACTGAAATTGCGGGTATTGGATTCGGAAGTTTTTCTAATGATTCCTGCGACCTAGAATGGAAAGATTTACTAAAAAACTGCATTATCGAAAGACTCCAAGAGTTTGATTTTCCTATTCTTTTTGACCTCCCCATAGGTCACATATCAGGAAATGCATGCATCCCTATAGGGTATGAAGCAACCTTGAATGGTGATAAAGGCATTCTTAGTATCGATAAACCTTTTTAACTAAGAGTTCTTTACAAAAAGTTTTGCTATTTTCAAATCTATTGGGGATGTAATTTTTATATTTGAATAAGTTCCTTCAATAATTTTTACTTTCCAATTAAGCATTTCGAATAGTGAGGCATCATCTGTGACTTTCCAGTTTTTATCAATTGCCATCCTATGAGCTTTTTTTAATCTATCTACTAAAAAGCCCTGAGGAGTTTGAGCTGCCCATAAATAATTTCTATCTGGTGTTTCTTTAATAAAACCTTCATTATCAACAATCTTTATTGTGTCAATCACCTTAGTAGCCAAAATAACCGCTTCATTTTCATCTAATTGCCTAGCGCACTGGTCTATCAATTCAGGATTAATTAGACATCTAGCACCATCATGTATTAAAACTTTTTCAGCATCTTTTGGCAGTGCTTTTAAACCATTAAAAACTGACTGTTGTCTGGTATCTCCACCATTAATCCAATGAATTTTATCGGCAAAATCCTTTGCTGAATTAAATAATAATTCTTTATCTTTCGGTTGCCCAATTATTCCAACCCAATTTGTTGAGCCTGCAGAAAATACAGATTTAAGGGTCCAATAAATCAAAGACTCTCCCTCTAAATCAATAAGTAATTTATTTTTTCCAGCTTTCATTCTGCTACCACTCCCTGCAGCTGGTATTAAAAAGTGCACGATAAAAGGTCTTAATATTTTCTAGACAATTATAAATAAAAACAATATCTTTACACAAATAGTACTACGATTGAAAATTATAAAATCTCATAATGTCCAATACAGATTCATTATCAGGCAAAGTTGCTTTAATCACTGGAGCTAGCAGAGGAATTGGTAAAGAAATTGCTTTAGAACTAAGCCACTTAGGAGCAGAAGTTTTTATTAATTACTCTTCTTCTGATGAAAAAGCTGAAGAAGTTGTAAATTCAATAAAAAATTCGGGAGGTAAAGCTCATAAATTAAAATTTGATGTTTCAAAAGAGGATTCTGTCAGTTCAGCTTTTGAAGAAATAATCAAAATTAATGGCACCATTGATATCCTAATTAACAATGCTGGTATTACTAGAGATGGACTATTGATGAGAATGAAATCGGAACAATGGGATGACGTACTAAATACGAACTTAAAAGGAGTTTTTCTTTGTACAAAATATGCCTCAAAATTTATGATGAAAAAAAGAAGTGGTAGTATCGTAAATATTTCATCTGTAGTTGGAATAATTGGTAATCCCGGTCAAGCAAATTATTCTGCCGCCAAAGCTGGGGTTATTGGATTCACTAAAACTTGCGCTAAAGAATTTGCTTCAAGAGGTATAAACGTTAATGCAATAGCTCCAGGTTTCATAGAAACAGAGATGACTGAAAAACTTAATACTGAAGAGATTCTTAAAGTTATTCCTTTAGGGAAATTAGGAAGTTGTACTCAAATTGCAAACTTAGTATCATTTTTAGTTTCAAGTAATGCAGGAGGTTACATTACAGGACAAACAATCAGTATAGATGGGGGTATGAGTATTTAATTATGCACTCTCATAAGGCTGGCCCAATTCATCTCTTAACCTTCTGATTTTTTGTAAAAGTTTTAGTCTTCGACTTCTAGCAGTTAATGTCAAGAAAAATCTTAAAGGAAAGTATATTAACGTCATAGCAATCGCGAGGATTGCGGTGAGAGTAAAAATAAGATTATTTGTTTCATCCATAATCTAAAGATACTCTTATTTGAGTTAATTTGTATGTCTCATTAGAAGAAATTCGGCTTTCCCCACTTAATTAAACATCCCTTAAAAATGATTCTATGGGAGATTAGAATAAGAATAAAGATCGAGTAAACATGGCTAAAGAGTTAAGTTTTTCTAATGAATCAAGAGAAGCTCTTGAAAAAGGTGTAAATTTCGTAGCTAATGCAGTAAAGGTTACTATTGGGCCGAAGGCAAAAAACGTAGTAATAGAAAAAAAATTTGGTTCGCCAGATATAGTAAGAGATGGATCCACTGTTGCTAAAGAGATTGAGATTGAAAACCCTATTTCTAATTTAGGTGCGAAATTAATAGAACAAGTTGCATCTAAGACAAAAGAGAGTGCAGGTGATGGAACAACAACAGCAACTATTTTGGCTCAGAAGATGGTTCAGGAGGGATTAAAAAATATTGCTTCAGGTGCTAGTCCTATGGAGTTAAAAAAAGGTATGGAGGTAGGCTTAGCTTTTATTTTAGAAAAATTAAGTTCCAAAAGTATTTCATTAAGTGGTTCTGATATCCAAAAAGTTGCAACAGTTAGTGCTGGTGGTGATGAAGAAATTGGATCTATAATTTCGAAAGCAATGGATATTGTTACTTCTGATGGTGTAATAACTGTTGAAGAATCTCAATCACTTGAAACAGAATTAGATATAACTGAAGGAATGTCTTTTGATAGAGGTTATAGTTCTCCATATTTTGTAACAGATCAAGAAAGACAAGTTTGTGAACTTGAAAACCCTAAAATATTAATAACTGATCAAAAAATCTCAACTTTAGTTGATCTGGTTCCAATACTTGAAGAAATTCAAAAGTCAGGCTCACCTTTACTAATTCTTGCTGAAGATATCGAAGGAGAGGCTTTAACGACTCTAGTTTTGAATAAGAATAGTGGGGTTTTAAATGTAGCTTCTGTGAGGGCTCCATTATTTGGTGAGAGAAGAAAAGCTGCCCTTGAAGATATTGCAATTCTTACAGGGGCTAGGTTAATTAGCGAAGATAAATCGATGACACTTGATAAAGTATCGATTAATGATTTAGGCAAAGCAAAAAAAATAACTATCACAAAGGATAAAACTACAATTGTTGCTTTCGAAGACACTAAAGAATTAGTTAAAGCTCGAGTAGAGAAATTAAAGAGAGAAGTTAATATAACTGAATCAGAATATGATCAGGATAAAATCAATGAAAGGATAGCCAAACTAGCCGGAGGAGTAGCTCTTATCAAAGTAGGGGCTGCTACAGAAACAGAGATGAAGTATAAAAAGTTGAGAATCGAAGATTCCCTTAATGCTACAAAAGCTGCGATTGAAGAAGGTGTTGTCTCTGGAGGAGGACAAACTTTAATTGAAATATCAGATGACCTTTTAAATTTAAATCAAACATCTTCCGATGATTTAAGAACAGGGATAAATATAGTTAAAGAAGCTCTTTTGGAACCTACAAAACAAATAGCAAAAAATGCTGGTTTTAATGGTGATGTAGTTGTCGCTGAAATCAAAAGACTTAACAAAGGCTTTAATGCTAATTCAGGAAAATATGAGGATTTAAAAGATTCAGGAATATTAGATCCAACCAAAGTAATAAGATTAGCTCTTCAAGATTCAGTATCTATTGCAGCTATGCTCCTCACAACAGAAGTTGCGATTGCCGACATTCCAGAGCCTGAAGCTGCAGCCCCTGGAGGGCCAGGTGGAGATCCAATGGGAGGAATGGGTGGTATGGGTATGCCAGGAATGGGTGGCATGGGTATGCCAGGAATGGGTGGCATGGGTATGCCAGGAATGGGTGGCATGGGTATGCCAGGAATGATGTAAAAATTTAACTTGCTTTTTTATCGTTATTAATCCACTTTCTTAAATTTTTAATATAAGGCAGTGGTAATTTATGGATATCAGTAAGTTGTTTTATATTATTAGAATTTTGTTCTTTGCTAAATATTTCATTACTGCTAGAAGTTTCCAGAAGATTTGATTCCCATTTAGTTTCTTCTATATTTTCAAAAGTTTTTGATGATTCAAGTTTAATTTGTTCTTGATTTTCTTCTTCATCTACTTCATCCATTAAAGTGGTTTGTTCTTGATTTTCTTCTTCATCTACTTCATCCATTAAAGTGGTTTGTTCTTGATTTTCTTCTTCAAGCTGATATGCCATTAGAGCTGGGGTATGGATTAATAAATCATTTAAAGAATCAATCCCAAATCTATGCACCCACTTAAGAACAATATTTTCTTTAAGCAAAGTATTATTTTCTGAAGAGGCTTTTTTAAAAACTTCTATTAGATGATTTTTTAAAAGCATAAATTTATTAATTTAACTTTCTATTTAACAGAGGCCTTATGATAATCAAGGAAAAAACTGTTAAAGAAAATAAAATTGATATACAACTCTTACAAGTTAAATCACCATATGGGGCATGTAAAGCCACTAATTCTAAATTCATAGTTTCTGTATAAGCAATCCTAATAGGTTCAATCGCAAAAGTTAATGGATTTAATGAAGCTAACCATCCAAGCCAGTTTGGCATGAAAGAGATAGGAGCTAAAGCTGAGCTTGCAAATAGAAGAGGTAGGTTTATTACAAATATAAGAGCAATTAATTCAATATGTCCGGGCAAAACAAACGCTAAACATAAACTTATTGATGTCACAAAAAGAACTAAAAGAATTAGTGTTGCAAACACAATTCCTAAACCATATAAGTTGGGCCATCCATAACCCAAAATGTATGAAACAAACATTATTACAATACTCTGAACAAAGCTCAGGATTGTTATGTAAAAAAAAGAAGATAGAACTATGGATAATCTACTGGTTAAAGGAGCCACAAGTAATCTATTAAGAAATCCAAACTCTCTATCAAACATTAAAGGAAGACCAGAGTTTAGGGCACCGCTAAAAGCAGTAAAAACAATAAGTCCCGCTCCTAAAAAATTCCCATAAGAATCAACTCCTGGTAAAAAACCTTCAGGAGCTTTAGAGAATAAAGCCCCAAATAAAAAAAGCCAAATTATGGGTTGTAATATTCCAGCTAAAAGAGTTGATGGTCTTCTTTTTAATTGAATAAATAATCTCTTTGTTAAGGCAAATGTTTCTTGATATAAAAAAAATAAATTATACTGTTGTAATTCCATAATTAGCAGTAATTATTTTCATTATAGTTAGTTACCCAAAAGTTTTTTTATCGCATTGATTGCTTTGATTCTTTTTTAAGGTCTCTTTTCCCTGCCATAGAAATTTCGGCATCCATTAATGTTTTCCCGGTTGCTTGAAGATATACATCATCTAAGCTTGGCTGACTTTGGGTAAGAGAAAAAATTTCAAACTTTGAGAAGGCCAATTCCACTTTGAGCTTCGTAAGTAAGTCTTTTTCCTTATCTGCTACAAAATTTATCGAGAAACCTTGAGCTTCATTTATGATAATCTGACTAATTCCATCTATTGAAGATAAAATTTGACATATATTTTTTGCTTCTTCCTGATTACTAAATTCTCTTACTTTCAAAGTTACTCTATCTCCTCCTAATTTATTTTTAAGTTCTGCAGGAGCCCCTTTTGCTATAACTCTTCCATCATCAATTATCACTAATCTGTCTGCCAATTTATCTATTTCATCAAGATAGTGACTGCTTAAAATAATAGTCATTCCATTATTTTTCAAATCTTTCAAAAGTTGCCATATAATGTTTCTACTTTCAATATCTAAACCAACTGTAGGTTCATCCAATATTAATACTTGTGGCAAATGTAAAAGTCCAGCTGCCAGATCTATTCTTCTTTTCATTCCCCCTGAATAAGTTCCGCACTTACGATCAATCCAATCATTCATTTCTAATTGATCTATTAATTTCTTTATCCTTTCAAATTTTTTGTTTTTGTTGATGTGATATAAATCTGATTGAAAATCCAAAAGCTCTCTTCCAGTTAATATTTTATCAAGTGCAATGTCCTGGGCAACATAACCAATTAATTCTCTAATTTTCCTTGAATTTTTTATCAGATTAATATTATTTATAAAAACTTCTCCACTATCAGGCTCTATTAAAGTAGCGAGTATTTTTATTAGTGTTGATTTGCCAGCACCATTTGGACCTAGTATTCCAAATAACGTGCCAGATTCAATTTCCATCGATAAATTTTTTAATGCCTTGATATCTGAATAAGATTTTGAGAGCCCTTTAACTTTTATATAATTCATCAAACTTACTATTTACTTAAAAAACATTTTACATCTAATTTAATTACTAAGCATGGATACTATTGAAAAAAATATTTGCATAGATTGCTGCTCAAATTCTACGGATAATTGGGTTCTGGAAATTAATAACAAAAGACAAATACCAAACATATAAAGAATAGACCACCTAAAAAGGGACTTTGCTCTTGAAAGATCATCAGGAGATTTCTTTAATTCATTTATTAATTGCAAAAGTCTTCCATTAAAGGGCAATAACGTAATTCCGTATAAGAGACCCCCTTCAGGTAAAGCAAAGACTCCCATTATACTCATTAAAACTGTTGCCCATCCGTAACGAGAAATCGCTTTAGCAGTAAAAACAGATCCTTTAACAGAAGGGAGCATAGGAATACCAACAGAAGCGTAATCATCCTTCAACAAAATTGCAAGTGCCCAAAAATGAGCTGGAGTCCATAACATTACCAAACCAAATAACCACCAACCACTTAGACCTACATGCCCTGTAGCAGCAGATGCTCCAACTAAAGGAGGTATCGCACCGGCAACTCCTCCGAAAACAATATTTTTTGTTGTACGAGGTTTCAAAATAACTGTATATAAAATTACGTAGCTAAATAGACCAAGAAGAGTTAATCCCGCAGCCAAATAATTTACACCACTTACTAAAAGCATAGATGCTACCAAAGTACAAGATACTGCAGCTAAAAATACAGTCTCAGATGACAACTTTCCTGCTGGCAAAGCTCTTTTGCTAGTTCTTTTCATCCTTTTATCTAATTCCATTTCCCACAAGCAATTAAGAGCTCCTGCTGCTGCTGCTGCCAAGGCTCCACCTCCTAAAGTACAGATAAGTTTCGGTGAAGGCAAAGGCCATTCCTCTGTTAAAGCCATTCCTCCCAAAGTTGTTGCCAGTAAAAGTGGGATTAATCTGGGTTTTGCTACTTCAAGCCAAGGTGGCAAAGTTATTCTCTTTCTTGAAGGTACAACTTCATCCCTAATTGAAGATTTATAATTCAAGTTTTCCAAGTTACTGCTGTTCATGAATTGATACCAAACATTTGAGAATTTAGGGAGTTGTCTAGACCTTTTTTGGTGAAAGGATATCTAAAAATTAATGTTGTTAATATCGCAATGAACAAAGAGGCGTTAAGTTGATGACCGATAATAAAAATAGGTTCATTCAAATTTGTTTTAAGACTTAAAACACCCAAAACGATTTGGGAAAACAAAAGAAAAATAAGTGCTAAGAGATATTTCCAATTTTCAGTAAGCAAATTTCTTTTATAAATTGCAGTAGTAATAATCAATAGAATTGAAAAAGTAATTGGGAAAGCAAATAATTTATGAGTATTTAGGATTAGGCATTGTTTATTAAAAGATAAGCAAATATGTGCTGACCAGGTTGATGAAAGCCTTACTCCAATAAAAGATTGAATAATAGTAAGTAAAAGAGGAACAAACAATAATAATCTCCACCAAATGAATGGCTCTTCTATTTTGTTGTTTTCTAAATTTTGATTTATTGAAATTGTTGTAATGAGGAGTAGAAATGCTATTAAAAGATGCCCCGTAACAGTATTTGAATCAAGCAGGTTTATTACTGTTAAAGCCCCAAAAGATCCTTGGACAATAACAAGAAAAAGTAGTGATGAATAAGCTTTAGGTAACCAATTTGGAATTTCTTTTTTCCAGATAATTGAAAGGGCGAATTTAAAAAGAATTAATACACCGACCAGAAAAGCATCTAGACGATGAAACCACTCTAGAAAAACTCTTAGGTTCATATGACTGAAAGGCAAAAAAGATCCATAACATAATGGCCAATCTGGACAAGCAAGGCCAGCCTCCATAACTCTCGTAGCGCCTCCAATTACAATTAGGGCGATAAGTGCAAATACACTATGACTTCCTAATCTTTTAAAAATTGGCAGATATTTTGATTTATATAA
>JAOOML010000013.1 GCA_028409275.1 Prochlorococcus sp. AH-716-I09
GTTTAAAAAACGAAAGAAAATATCTTTTTAGAAAATTTAATGATAATAATGAAGAAATTGTCTCATTAATTGATCCATCCAATTTAGAAAATGTTGTGCCAGCAATAGCCATTACTATTCATAAATCTCAAGGAAGTGAAGCTGAGAAAGTAAGCATTTTGTGGTCCCAAAAATATAGAAGAAATCAATATGCTGTAGAAGAACAAAAAGATAGTGATAATGTCTTTTGCAGAGATAATTTTGAAAAAAGGTTATTTTATACTGCTGTTACAAGAGCGAAAAAATATCTAGATATATATTATTTAAATTAAATCTTATTTTTGAGGAATTAGTAAGATTTTAACCCCAAGATGTTAGATTAATAACTCGGCTCTGCAAGGCTAGTCAACAATTTAAGTTAATTTAGATATTTGTTGAATGCCTAATCAGAAGATCATTGGGCATTTAAAATGGCTTTAAAAAAAGATAGTAACTCTCTTGATAGTGAGCAGGAAAAATCTCAGAATGACGATGTTTCCCTAATTGAGTTAAAAAGCAAAACAGAAATTGAATCTCAAAAATTGGAAGTACCGAAAGGAAATGATAATGAGAATGGATTTCTCGATTTTGGGTTTAATCAATCGATCTTAAATTCCTTAAGAAATAAAGGATATAAAAATCCAACTCCTATCCAAAAAGCTGCAATTCCGGAACTAATGTTGGGCAGAGATTTGCTAGGACAAGCACAAACAGGAACAGGAAAGACTGCAGCTTTCGCATTACCATTAATAGAAAAACTTTCAGATAATAAAGAATTAAATGCCAAGGTTTTAGTTATGACTCCTACTAGAGAATTAGCAACTCAAGTGGCAGAATCTTTTAAAAGTTATAGTTCTGAATCTAGTAATTTTAAGACGGTTGCAATATATGGTGGTACCGATTATCGAAATCAAATTTCCGCATTGAAAAGAAAAGTTGACGTAGTAGTTGGGACACCTGGCCGAATAATGGATCATATAAGGCAGGGAACTTTTAAAATTAAAGACATAAATTGTCTTGTTTTAGATGAGGCCGATGAAATGTTAAATATGGGTTTCCTTGAAGATATTGAATGGATAATAGATCAACTTCCGGAAAATAAGCAGATGGTATTGTTTTCAGCAACAATGCCAAGTGAGATTAGAAATATAGCAAAAAAATATCTAAACGATCCCGCCGAAATATTAATTAAAAGTGTCAAAAAAGAAACTCAATTAATTTCTCAAAAATTTCTATATGTACAAAGGCATCATAAGTTAGATGCTTTAAAAAGAATATTAGAAATTAATAACGAGGGAGTAATAATTTTTGTGAGGACTAAACTACTAACTACTTCAATAGCTGAAGCTTTAGAGAATTCAGGACATACTGTGGCAGTACTTAATGGAGATATACCTCAAAATCAAAGAGAAAATACTGTAGATAGATTAAAAAAAGGATTTATTGATATACTTGTCGCAACTGATGTTGCAGCTAGAGGATTAGACGTTGAGAGGATAAAGCTTGTTGTTAATTACGATTTTCCTTTTGATAAGGAAACATATACTCATAGAATTGGAAGAACTGGAAGGGCAGGCAGATCAGGAGAGGCAATTTTATTTGTTAATCAAAGAGAAAAACATTTTCTAAGAAATTTAGAAAACTCAACAAGAACTAAAATTGAAGAAATTAATATACCAAGCAATAAAATAATAAATGAAAAAAGGATGGAGAAACTTATAGAGAATGTTAATGAGAGTTCTTTAGCTAAAGAAGAAAATGAAGAAAATAAAGCTTTGATTATAGATGTACTAGATAATTTAAAAGAAAAACACTCTATGGATGATTCAAATATTGCAATGGCGGCGATTAATTTAGTAATAGGTAATAAAGCATTTTTTGTTAATGAAGATGATTCTTGGATTCATAAACAAAATAATGCTGATCGAAATAGATCAAATAGAAATGGTAATAATCGAATGAGAAATTCAAATAGAAGAAATAATTATCAAAATGAATCTTTCGAAACCTACAAATTTAACTTTGGTAAATTTGATGGGGTTAGAGTTGCAAATATTATATCCTCAATCTGTAATTCAACTAATATAAATGGTAGATCAATAGGCAAGATACAGATCTTTAATGATTACAGTTTGGTAGATTTACCCAGAGATCTGCAAAGAGAAACTAAAAATAAATTAAAAAAAATTAAAGTCAGAAACTAGGCATAGAGAATGAAAGCTAGCAAATATAATTTCTTTATTTTTGTGAATCTGATGATCCTATTCAATTCTTTTAATAGTTATTATTTATCTCAAACGAAACAAAATTCAATCATAAAATTATTTTGTCTTCAGAGTGTCAAAGAGGAGATGTTGAAAGCAGAAATGGTATATAGTGAAGAAATTGCGAATGAAACTTGTGAATGTTACTACGACGAATTTACTCAAACTGCAAGTCATCAAGATGCAAAAACAAAATGTAAATTAGAAACTAAAGAAGATTTAATTGATAACAGAAAAATTTAATTGTTTTTTTATGCGATCTAAGAAAAATCAAAATCCAATAATTAGACTTTATTTGAATCTAATTGAAGAAAGAAGGTTACTATTTTTTGCTTTTTTTAGTTCCATAATTAATAAAATATTAGATTTAGCTCCTCCTGTAATAATTGGTCTTGCGGTGGATATCGTTGTAAAGGAACAGAATTCATGGATTGCTGGTTTTGGGATAAAAGAAGTTCCTGCTCAATTGATTTTTCTCGCATTTGCTTCAGGAATAGTTTGGTCTGGTGAATCCTCCTTTGAATATTTATATTCGATTTTGTGGAGAAATTTGGCTCAGCTATCGCAACATAAATTAAGAATAAAAGCTTATGAGCACATTCAGGAATTAGACATGGATTTTTTTGAAAATGATAATACTGGGAGACTATTATCTATTTTGAATGATGATATAAATCAACTCGAGAGATTTCTAGATCAAGGGGCTAATCAGATTATTCAGTTATTTATAACTGTCTTAATAATTGGAGGCACTATGATTTTTGTTGCTCCAAAAATCGCTTTATTTGCTTTCTTTCCTATTCCAATAATATTTTTAGGGTCAATTAAATTTCAGCGGAAGCTTGCTCCAAAATATAGAGATGTTAGAAATAAAGCTGGACTGTTGGCATCAAGACTTAATAATAATTTAAGTGGAATTCTGACCATAAAAAGTTTTACTAAAGAAAAATGGGAACTTAATAGATTAAATAAAGAAAGTCTCGATTATCAAAGAAGTAACAAGGCTGCAATAAAATTATCTTCTGCTTTTATCCCTCTTATAAGATTTGCAATTTTATTTGCTTTTATTGCGATTTTATTAATTGGAGGATTCCAAACTTGGAATGAGACACTTGATGTCGGTACTTATAGTTTTTTAGTTTTTATTACGCAAAGACTATTATGGCCTTTAACTACTTTGGGGCATGTTTTAGATGATTTTCAGAGATCTATGGCATCAATAGATAGAGTAATTGATCTCATAGATACGCCTATAAAAATAAAAGATGGAAAAATAAAAATTGAACCTAAAGACTCTAAAGGAGAAGTTTTTTTTAATAATGTAAATTTTAATTATCCTGGAAGAGATTTAACTTTAAAAAACATAAATTTCAAAATTAAAAATAACTCAACATTAGGGATCGTTGGTTTAACAGGTTCCGGGAAAAGTACAATAATAAAACTACTACTTAGAATTTATGATAGTAATAATGGGTCAATAACCTTGGATGGCATTCCTATTAAGGAAATTAATTTGAGAGATTTAAGAAAGTGTATATCTTTAGTTAGTCAAGAAACTTATTTATTTCATGGCAGCGTAAAAGAAAATATTGCTTATGGCTCGACCAACCCAAGTTTTAAAGACATAATTAAAGCATCAAAGATAGCAGAAGCACATAAATTTATTGAACAATTACCAGATGGTTATAACACTATAGTAGGAGAAAGAGGGCAAAGGCTCTCAGGAGGTCAACGCCAAAGAATTGCATTGGCGAGAGCTGTTTTAAAGGATGCTCCAATATTAATATTAGATGAAGCTACTGCCTCAGTTGATAATGAGACAGAGGCTTTAATTCAAAAATCATTATCTAAAATCACAAAAGAAAGAACCACTATAGTAATAGCTCATAGATTAAGCACTATAAAAAATGCGGATAATATTATTGTTATTGATAAAGGTAAAATAGTTGAAAGTGGAAAACATGAAAACCTATTAGATCAAAACAAAATATATGCTGATTTATGGAATGTTCAAGTAGGAATCTAGTATATGATTTCTAAACTATATTAAGAAGTTAAATGATTCAATTACATTGCTAAACATCCCATCAACTTTATTCCATCTCTCTTCATTTGTTCCGACAGCAAAAGTATAAAGTGTTCCTCTATCAATTACGACAGTAGCCAATTCGTGCCTATCCTGCTCATTTAAATTTAATTCATATTCTAAATCATAGAAAATATGATTGGATGCTGCCCTCTTATTGGCATTAATAAGTTTTACCTCTCTACCTGAACCTTCTGGAGCAATTACTTTATCAATTAATGTTTGACCAACTTCAATTGGGCTTCCCAATTGCTCTAATTGAATCTCTTTATTTACATCAGAAATTACTAAACTTAATGTCTCATTACTATTAATTAAATCATGATAAATAATTTCAGGTCCTCCATCGACTTTTACTCTGGTCCATCCTGTGGGATACAAAAAGGCATATCTTCCATCGGGACTTTGATAAGCTTCTAATCCCGCATTGAGTCCTCCACTACAAGCGCTTAGTGTTAAACACAAAAAAATCAAAAATAAATATTTGAAAGGGTTAAATTTAATATTTTTCATTTTGTTTGAAATTACTAACTAAAAACATAATAAGACATTAAAAGCAAACAATTATGGCAATTCAGAATTTTGCGTCTAAATTATTTCTAGAAATAGTTTGATTTTGATTACTTATACCAAACCACTTTCAAAACTAATTGGTCATTTTGAGAAATTTCCAGGGATTGGTCCAAGAACAGCTCAGAGATTAGCCTTGTTTATTTTAAAACAACCTGAAAGTACAATAATAGATTTCTCAAATTCGTTGTTAGAAGCTCGTAATAATGTTGGTCGTTGTAAAAAATGCTTTAATTTGACATCAGAAGATGAATGTGAAATTTGTACAAATACTGAAAGAAACCAAAAACTAATCTGTGTAGTAGCAGAAACAAAAGATTTGCTTGCCATAGAACGTGCTAGGGAATTTAAAGGTGTCTACCACGTTATTGGTGGTTTAATATCTCCAATGGATTCTGTTGGTCCTGAACTCTTAGAAATTAGAAGCCTAGTAGAACGAGTTAGTAAGTCTGAAATAGATGAAATCATATTGGCATTGCCCCCTAGTGTTGAGGGAGACACTACAAGTCTTTACATTGGAAAATTGTTAGCCCCTTTTACTAAAGTTACGCGGATTGCATATGGTCTCCCAATGGGCAGTGAACTTGAATATGTAGATGAAGTTACACTCGCAAGGGCCTTAGAAGGAAGAACAAAGCTAATTTAGAAATGAGACAAAATAATCTAACAAAGCAAGATAAAATCTTAAGGCTTCCTTCTTGGATAAAATTTCCTATTAGTAAAGCTTCAGAGTTCGAGAGAATACAAACACTTATCAAAAAATCAAATATTCATACCATTTGTGAAGAAGCAAGATGTCCTAACAGAGCAGAATGTTATGCCTCAGGAACAGCCACTTTTTTACTAGGTGGATCGATATGTTCTCGTTCTTGTGCTTTCTGTCAGGTAAATAAAGGTAGACCTAGTTCAATAAATAAGGATGAATGTATTCAAGTCGCTGAAGCAGTAAAAGTACTAAATTTGAAATACGTTGTTTTAACATCTGTAGCTAGAGATGATCTTCCTGATCATGGTGCAAATTTATTTATATCTACAATTAATGAGATTAGAAAAATTGATTCATCTATAAAAATAGAGGTTTTGACTCCTGATTTATGGGGAGGGGGCAAAAATTTTAATGAAACTAATAATCTTCAGACCGAAAGATTAAAAATGATCTTAGAAAAAAATCCAATTTGCTTTAATCATAATCTTGAAACTGTTGAAAGACTTCAAAAAGAAGTAAGGAGAGGCGCAAATTATAAAAAATCACTAAGTTTATTAAAAAAATCAAAAGATATAGCTCCTCATATTCAAACTAAATCAGGCATTATGTTGGGTCTTGGGGAAACATTGGATGAAATAAAACATACAATTAATGATCTTAAAAAAATAGATTGTGATCAAATTACAATTGGCCAATATTTAAGGCCCTCATTAAATCATTTGGAAGTTAAGAAATATTGGGATCCAATAGAGTTTGAATATTTATATCGCTTCTCTAAGGAATTAGGATTCAAGAAAGTATCTTCTGGCCCCTTAATTAGAAGTAGTTATCATGCGGGTTAACTTTCTTTAATTAAAGAGAGTTTCTTTTCAAGTTTTTTCATTATGGAAATACATTCTCCGTTCATAAGTGTACCTGCCCCACCCCAGACCAATCTTAATAAAAGATCTACGGGGCTAGAACCTACTTCTTTCACAATCTTGAAGCCTATTAACTTGAAATATCTTACAAGTTTTTTACTATATCCTTCACTATCAAAAATAGCTAAAAGTCTTGCTTTGTTGCTTGATTTTTTTTCAATTGCCCAAGCCATAGTTGTTGCCCATATTAATTCTGAAACAAAAGCGGGAGCTTTATTTAGGATTCTTAATGTATCAAGCTGTATTCCTTGTTTATTTAAATAAGTCCAACCTTTCATTTCGGCCCAAATCTTTATGATGTTATCTTTCTGTTCTGCTATAACTATTCTAAAAAAACATAATCCAAGTGTTTCTCTAACTTGAACTTTAATTAATAAGCCAACTGCACCGGCTAATTTTTCTAATTCTTCAACTTTCATGATTTTGGGAAATTAGTCCTTAATAGATTTATGATTCTCCACTTTTAATCTATCGATCTGTTTTTGTCTTTCTTTGAATCTTTTTCTATCATCATCACTGAATTGATTTATGCAGAAATGACATTGAATACCCTCTATATATTCTTTTCTTTTTTGATCTTGAATTGACACTGGCATTCCACATGCATGACAAATGGAGTAAGAGCCTTTTTCTAATTCGTGATCTAATGCAACTCTTTTATCAAAAACAAAACATTCACCTTCAAATAAGTTTTTTTCTTCTGTTATATCATCAAGGTATTGTAATATTCCGCCTTGTAGGTGATAAATATTTTTATAACCTTTTTTTTTCAGTAAACTTGTAGCTTTTTCACATCTGATGCCTCCGGTACAAAACATGGCTATATTCGTAGAATCTTTATTTTCTAAGTGACTTTCTAAATGATCATCTACCCACTTTGGGAATTCGCTAAAGTTTTTTGTATTTGGGTTTATAGAATTTTTAAATGTCCCAATAGAAACCTCGTAATGATTTCTAGTATCAATAACTATAGTATTTTGATTTTTTAATAACTTATTCCAGTTAATTGAGTCAATATAAGTCCCATTATCTTGTGATGGGTTTATATCAGAGACACCCATTGTAACTATTTCATTCTTGATTTTTATTTTTAATTTTTTGAAGATCTTTTTTTTTGAAAAGCTTACTTTTATATTCAAATTTTTTTTATCTGTAAATTTCTCTAGTAAATTGATAACTATTTCAATTACATTGTTTTCAGCACAAATAGTTCCATTTATACCTTCACTTGCAAAGATTAATAACCCTGAAAGATCTTTTTTATTTTCGATGTTTAATAATTGATCTTTGAGCTCAAGAATCAATTTTTCTTGAAATGGGAAGAAAGAATAGAGAGAAACTATTTTGTAAGTTTTGTCTTTCATAAAGAAGATAATGTTTTTTCACAAGTTTCAAAATCTTTATTAAAAAGAACACCGACTTCTTTTAGAAGTTTTCTATCTGATTGAAAAGAAGGATTTGAAGTCGTAAGTAACTCATCTCCATAAAAAATTGAATTTGCACCGCATTGAAAACATAAAATTTGGGCCTCTTTTGAAAGCTTTTCTCGCCCTGCACTTAGTCTTATTTTGCTTTTAGGCATAAGAATTCTTGCAGTAGCTATCATTCTTATCATCTCAATAGAATTAATTTCTTGATTTTCTTCTAAACCTGTACCTTCAATAGCTACTAATGAATTTATAGGAACACTTTCGGGGTGTGGATTCATGTTTGAAAGGACTTCCAAAAGAGATGCTCTATCATCATTATTTTCCCCCAAACCTATTATCCCTCCACAGCAAACATTTATTCCTGCATTTCTAACTCTCTTGATCGTATCTAATCTATCTTGATAAGTTCTAGTAGTGATAATTTTTTTGTAATACTCTGGACTAGTATCAAGATTGTGGTTGTATGCAGTCAAACCTGCCTTAGCTAATCTTGAGGCTTGTTCTTCGGTAAGCATTCCAGCAGTAACACATGCCTCCATTCCTAGATTTCTTACCCCACTTACCATCTTTAACATTGCATCAAAATATTTCCCATCTCTAATTTCTCTCCATGCCCAACCCATACAGAACCTATCTGCACCTTCGTTTTTTGCTATTTGGGCCCTTTCCAAAACCTCTTTAACATCGAATTGTGGGTGACTTTTTATTTCGCTAGAACTGTAGATTGATTGGCTGCAATATGAACAATTTTCCTCACATCCCCCCGTTTTTACACTAAAAAGTGAAGCTAATTGAACTTTGTATTGGTTGAATTTTCTGTGAACAATTTGTGATTCCCACATCAAATCCATCAGAGGCATATTAAGTATTCCCAATATCTCTTTTCTATCCCAATCGAATCTAATTTCGCTACATAACTGACTATTGGACTTATTCATTTTTGATAGGAAGAACAATGAGAATCTTCATAAGATTCATTTGGTAATGATTCTATACCGCCGAAACGTCTATTCCTTGATTGGTAATCAATTATTGCTTTAAGAAATTCTAATTCATTGAAGTCTGGCCACAGTACTTCAGATATGTAAATTTCTGAATAAGCTAATTGCCATAAAAGAAAATTACTTATCCTTTTTTCGCCACTAGTTCTTATTAGTAATTCTGGGTCCTTAATTCCTTGGGTTAATAGCTCTGAACTGAATAATTCTTCATTAACTTCACTTGGTTTTATTTCACCAGAAGTAGATTTTAATGCAAGTTCTCTGGCAACTTTTACGATTTCTTGCCTTCCTCCATAATTTAAACAAACATTTAATAAAAAAGTATTATTATTTTTAGTCAGAGATTCTGAACTACATATTAAATTTTTTAAAGTTTCTGGAAAAGGGTTTAAGTCTCCTATAAATTTTATTTTAATTGATTCTTTATGGATTTCTTCAATTTCGTTTCTCAAAACTTCACTAAAAAGATTTATAAGGAAATCAACTTCTTTCGAAGGTCTTGTCCAATTTTCAGTTGAAAAAGCATAAACCGTAAGTACTTTACAACCTAATTTTTTTGATGCTTTAAGAATTTCTTTTAATACGCTAACCCCTTTGTTATGACCAAATCTTCGTGGTAAGCCTTTTTTAGTAGCCCATCTCCCATTCCCGTCCATAATTATTGCAACATGTTCCGGGACTTTTTTCTGATCTATTATCTTGGATAATTCAGCATTTTTTTTGTCAATTATTTTTTCCAAACTCATTATTTAGTCCTTAATTTTAGTGAGGCTTTCAGATTTATTGGACCCTGTTTCATTTATATCATTGATAATGTTATCACTTGGGTTTGTCTTTTGATATGAAGCATTTTTAGTTAGAGATGATTTACTTGTTCCCATAGAGTTTTGGTTCCCAATCAAATTTATAAGAAGTTCTTGTAACCTGCTGCTGGTAATAGGTCTTTCAAGCTTTCCCTGGTTGGCCAATGACAACGTTCCTGTTTCTTCAGAGACAACAATGCAA
The DNA here is from genome assembly GCA_028409275.1 of Prochlorococcus sp. AH-716-I09. GTDB lineage: Bacteria > Cyanobacteriota > Cyanobacteriia > PCC-6307 > Cyanobiaceae > Prochlorococcus_A. Next base: position 10,001 of record JAOOML010000013.1, read on the forward strand.
ATACATCTGTCAAATCTTTCTGTAATTCCTAATGCAGCTAAATGTCTTGTTCCATATCTACTAATTCCCTGCCTAGAAAGAGGAAGTATTACACCTGCAGAAATTATTTTATTACCTTTTACAAGAACTGCACCATCATGTAAAGGTGTATCTGTTGCAAAAAGATTTATTAACAGGTCAGTTGACAATTGTGCCTCAATATTTGTACCTGAGTATAAAAAATCTTCAGGTCTTAAATCACTCCCTAAGTCGACTACTATTAAGGCTCCTCTTCTGTTCTGAGAGAGTTTTCCTGCGGTATCAACTAATTGAGTAATAGTAGTCGAAGTTGCTCTAAATTCTTTTGGTGGATTTCCTAGTAATACAGCTAGCCTCCCAGTACCTAATAATTCCATTAATCTTCTCAGCTCTCCCTGCCAAAGGATTGCTAAAGATAGAGAGCAAGCAAGCACAACAGCATCAATTAATTTTGATGTTAATGGAAGGTAAGCATATCTTTGTATGAACCATGCGGAAGAAACTAAAAACAAATAACCCCTCAAAAGCCATAAAGTCCTTTGTTCTTTTACTCTAGAAAATAATAAAAGTCCAAAACCAGTAGCAAATAAGACATCTAATAAAAGCTTTAAATTTATAATCCCCCAGAAATTCACATTAAAAACAAAATTAATCTAAATGTACCTAATTTTGTTTAATAAAGCGATCAGGCAAAACATCATATTTCAAAAGATCAATTGGAGTTTCTCTCTTTTGAATAATCTCTGCTTCACCATTACAAACTAACAGAGCAGCCGGTCTTGGAATTCTATTGTAATTAGAACTCATGGAATTATTGTATGCTCCAGTACCAAAAACACAAATTAGATCTCCTGTTTTGCAATCTGCTAGTTCTATCTCCTTAAACAAAACATCTCCTGATTCACAGTGCTTGCCAGCAATAGTATATTTATTTTTGGAATTAGTATTGAAAGGATTATTTACCAAACATGCAGAATAATTTGATTGATATGTTATGGGTCTTGGATTATCACTCATTCCACCATCAACAGATAAATAGGTTCTGATCCCTGGAATATTTTTAAATGCCCCAATTTTGTAAATTGTTATTCCTGCTGTAGATACAATAGACCTTCCTGGCTCACACATTAATGTAGGTAAATCTATGTTGTTTTTTTTACAAGCTTTAACTACTGATGTAGAAACCGTTTTAACCCATTCATCAATGGAAGGAGGATCGTCATGCTCTGTGTATTTGATACCTAAACCTCCACCTACATTTAATTCTTTAATATCATGGCCAAACTTTTTGGCGTCTAAGATAACATTTACCATTATTTCACCCAAATCCTTATGAGGGTCTAGTTCAAAAATCTGGGAACCAATATGAGCATGTAATCCTTTTAACTTTAAATTTCTTGTATCGCTTACGCGGGCAAATAAGGTGTTCAAATATTCAATTCCAAAACCAAATTTGCTATCGAATGAACCAGTCCTTATATATTCATGCGTGTGGCATTCTATTCCAGGAGTGAAGCGAATCATTATATCTAAGTCATGATTTAATGAATTTGAAATTTCCCCTAGTCTTCTTAAGTCATAGTCATTATCTACAATTATTTTTATATTATTTCTAACTGCGAATTCTATCTCTTTATCAGATTTGTTGTTTCCATGAAAAACAATTTTTTCATTTGGTACCCCGCCTCTTAGAGCAGTTAATAATTCTCCTTCTGAAACCGCATCAAGTCCTAAACCTTCTGAGGAAACAAGGTTACTCATGAAGATAGAACTATTTGCCTTAGAGGCATATATAGGGAGTGATTCCCCTGGGTAATATTTTTCTAATGCTTTTTTATAAGCTCTACAAGACTTTCTTAAAGTGATTTCATCCAAAATATAGAGAGGAGAATCATATTTTTTTACTAGTTCTTCAATAGAACATCCACCTACTGATAATTTCCCATCTCTTTCAATGGATGTAGTAATAGGTACAATATTTCTATTAGGACTTTCTAAGTCAATTTTCTGTTTTAAAAAAGATTGTTTTTCTTCCATGGGTTAATCCAATATGGAGTTATTCTAAAATTGTCATATTTTATAATGACTTTAATTTCAAATTTTTCTAATATATCTATATATATAAAATGATATCCATTAAACGTATAAATGAGAGAGATATTGATTTATGTTATGAATTAGATTCAAATACGATTGCGCTATGGAGCAAAAAACAGTGGGCTAACGAATTTAAAAAAGAAGGTATAAAAGTCTTTGGATTATTATTTTCAAATTTTGTAATAGGAATATGCGTTTTTCATGTAGTTCTTGATGAAGCTCAAATAAATTTTTTTGCAGTAAACCATAAGCATAGGAAAAAAGGTTTTGGAACTTACCTTATGAGATATTTAATAAAAGAATGTGAAAAATTAAATATAAATAAATTATTTTTAGAAGTCTCTCATACTAATCTTGCAGCTGAGAATTTTTATGATCGATTTAATTTTTCTACTGTAGGAATAAGAAGAAATTATTATAAGGACGGTTCAGATGCTTTAATAAAAGAAAAAAAATTAACAACTAAATAATTTTAAAAAATAATTGTTCGGATTACCAGAATGCTTGAAATTACTTGAATTTATTGCTATATCACTAAAAAAGTTAAATTTTTCTTCATAAAATTTACTTCTGGGTATTCACAAAAGCTCATTCTGAACACAAAATTGACATATTACTGGTAGGTTATTAGTAAGGTTTTAATCTCCTAATGTTTGAAAGATTTACAGAAAAAGCAATAAAAGTCATTATGCTTGCTCAAGAGGAGGCTAGAAGGCTTGGTCATAATTTCGTGGGAACAGAACAAATTCTATTAGGCTTAATAGGAGAAGGTACAGGCGTTGCTGCAAAGGTTCTTAAATCACTCGGAGTTAATTTAAAAGATTCTAGAATTGAAGTTGAAAAGATAATTGGCAGAGGTTCAGGATTTGTAGCTGTAGAAATACCTTTTACCCCTAGGGCTAAAAGAGTTTTAGAATTATCTTTAGAAGAGGCTCGCCAGTTAGGCCATAATTACATAGGCACTGAACATTTACTATTAGGTCTAATAAGAGAAGGGGAGGGAGTGGCAGCACGAGTACTTGAAAATCTCAGTATTGACCTTACCAAAGTAAGAACTCAAGTTATAAGGATGCTAGGTGAAACTGCTGAAGTTAGTTCTGGTGGTAGTTCAAGTAAGGGTAATTTGAAAACAGCTACTCTTGATGAATTTGGAACTAATTTGACTAAATTAGCTAGTGAATCAAAGTTAGATCCAGTAGTTGGCCGTCATTCAGAAATCGATCGTGTTGTTCAAATACTAGGTAGAAGGACTAAAAATAATCCTGTTCTTATTGGAGAGCCAGGCGTAGGTAAGACCGCTATAGCAGAAGGTCTAGCTCAAAGAATACAGTTGGGAAATATTCCAGACATACTTGAAGATAAAAGAGTATTGACTCTTGATATTGGCCTTTTAGTTGCTGGAACAAAATACAGAGGGGAATTCGAAGAAAGATTAAAGAAAATAATGGAGGAAATTAAATCTGCTGGGAATGTGATACTTGTCATAGATGAAGTTCATACTTTAATTGGTGCTGGAGCTGCTGAAGGGGCTATAGATGCAGCAAACATTCTAAAACCAGCTTTAGCCCGAGGTGAACTTCAATGTATTGGAGCAACTACACTCGATGAATATAGGAAACATATTGAAAGAGATGCAGCTCTGGAAAGAAGATTCCAACCTGTCATGGTTGGGGAACCATCTATTGAAGATACAATCGAAATTTTGAAAGGCCTTAGGGAACGTTACGAACAACACCATCGTCTAAAAATTACTGATGATGCTCTAGAGGCTGCTGCTCATCTAGGTGATCGTTACATATCAGATAGATTTTTACCTGATAAGGCTATTGATCTTATTGATGAAGCAGGAAGTAGAGTTCGTTTAATAAATTCTAAACTTCCACCTGAAGCTAAACAGATAGATAAAGAGCTAAGACAAGTCCAGAAGCAAAAGGAGGAATCTGTTAGGGATCAAAATTTTGATCAAGCAGGTCAATTAAGAGAAAAAGAGATAGAATTATCTGCAAAAATTAAAGAGGTACTTGAAAATAAAAAAGAAACTACAGTCGAAGATTCCCCTGATATTGAGATTAACACAGTTAAAAGTGATTCAAAATCCTTACAAAATCCTATGGTTAGTGAAGAGGACGTAGCACACATCGTTGCATCATGGACTGGTGTACCTGTTCAAAAATTAACTGAGACTGAATCTGTAAAACTCCTCAATATGGAGGAAACACTTCACCAAAGGCTAATAGGACAAGATGAAGCAGTAAAGGCAGTGTCTAGAGCAATTAGAAGAGCAAGAGTTGGATTGAAAAATCCCAACAGACCTATAGCTAGTTTTATATTTTCAGGCCCTACTGGTGTAGGTAAAACTGAATTGACCAAATCATTAGCTTCGTATTTCTTCGGTAGTGAAGAAGCAATGATCAGATTAGATATGTCAGAATTTATGGAAAGACATACAGTAAGTAAACTTATAGGCTCACCTCCTGGCTACGTCGGTTTTAATGAGGGAGGTCAACTTACTGAAGCAGTAAGAAGACGTCCATACACGGTTGTCTTATTCGATGAAGTTGAGAAGGCTCATCCAGATGTGTTTAATTTGTTATTACAACTACTTGAGGATGGTAGATTAACAGATTCAAAAGGTAGAACTGTAGATTTTAAAAATACTTTGCTAATAATGACTTCTAACATTGGTTCTAAAGTGATCGAAAAAGGTGGAGGCGGATTAGGTTTTGAATTTTCTGGCGAGTCTGTTGAGGATAGCCAATACAATAGAATAAAATCTTTAGTTAATGAAGAGCTTAAGCAATATTTTAGGCCTGAGTTTTTAAATAGACTTGATGAAATAATTGTGTTCAGGCAACTTACTAAAAATGAAGTAAAAGATATTGCTGAAATAATGTTGCAAGAAGTTTTTGCACGATTAAATGATAAAGGCATTAATTTAAACGTTACAGACGCTTTCAAAGAAAGACTTGTTGAAGAAGGATATAATCCTTCTTATGGTGCAAGACCTTTAAGAAGAGCTGTAATGCGCTTGTTAGAAGATAGTTTGGCTGAAGAAGTTCTTTCTGGAAGAATAAAAGATGGAGATAAGGCTTTGGTTGATATAGATGATAATAAAAAAGTTACAATTAATATTACCTCTGAAGAATCTCCTCAGGAATTGGCAAGCGCTAACTTCTAGTAAATTTCAATTAATATGCAATCAATTTCTCCAGAAACCATTTTTAGGGGGAAGGATGCTTGGGATAAAGCTTTACCTCACATTACTAAATTTACTAAAAGTCCATTACTTTTAGGAAGAGGAATTCATACGAATATTCTGAGAAATAAAATTTTCAATGATTTAAAAAATCAAAACCTTAATGTTAATTTCTCTAATTTACAATTTGATTGTTGTTACGAAGACATTTCAAGAGTAAAAAATATTATTTTAAAGAATAATCATGATTCTGTGATTGCAGCTGGGGGAGGTAAAGTTCTAGATTCTGGGAAATATATAGCCGAGTGTCTTAATATCCCTTGCATTACAGTTCCTCTTAGCGCCTCGACATGTGCAGGTTGGACAGCCTTATCAAATATTTATACAAAAGAAGGTCAATTCATAAAGGATGTTGTACTAGGATCTTGTCCAAAAATCCTAGTTTATGATCATGAATTTATTCAAACAGCTCCATCTAGAACTCTTGCTAGTGGCATAGCGGATGCTTTGGCAAAATGGTATGAATCCTCACTAACAAGTTCAACAATAGATGATGGTATTGTTCAACAAGCGATTCAGATATCAAGAGTTTTAAGAGATCAACTATTAATAGATGGAGAAAAAGCATTTAAGGGTCAATTTGAATATAATCCTTCTTGGCGAAATACTGTAGAGGCTTGTGGACTTACAGCAGGATTAGTAGGCGGTATTGGAGGAGAAAAGTGTAGGACTGCTGCTGCACATGCTATTCATAATGCAATTACTCAGATAATTACTCCAAACAAATTCTTACATGGTGAGATAGTTGGGGTTGGATTATTATTGCAATTAAGACTAGAAGAAATGAAAAATAATAATAAATTAGCTGATCAATCAACTAAACAATTGTTGTTACTTATGAAACAATTGAATTTGCCAACTACTATTGCACAACTTGGCATAAATGTTTTTGAAGATAATAATTTAGAGAAAATAGCTGATTTTACTTGTCGAGATAAATCTGAGATCCACTTTTTGCCTTTTGAAATTCATAAACAGGACATATTAGAGGTCATTGCAAATTTTGAACAACAAAAAATTAAAATATAATCATTTTTTGACTAAATCCCATTTCGAACAACTTAGTGATTTAAATGTTGATTTTTTTGAGAGTTCCAAAAAATCAATATTAGACCCTTTAGGTCTTTATTTAGCAAACGATGTTCAGTGGATCAAACTTAATGAGAACTGGAACTCATTGAAATTCCCTGTGGTTTTGGGAGGAAAAGGTCAACCTATACTTCTCCTCCATGGCTTTGACAGTAGTTTTTTAGAGTTTAGAAGAATATATCAATCATTAAAAAGAAATTTCCAAGTAATAATCCCTGATCTATTAGGGTTTGGTTTTAGCCCTAGGTGCGCAACAAATGAATACAATCCCTCTAAAATAATTTCATATTTAATTGATCTACTTAAGACCTTACAAATAACAAAGAATCTAAAAATTATTGGTGCCTCTATGGGAGGCTCAACAGCCTTAAAACTTTCGTTTGAAATCCCTAATTCTATTGATAAAATTATCCTTTTATCTCCCGCCGGATTGTTTGGGGAACCTAGGAGCATTCCTTTCCCTCTTAACCAAATAGGTGCCTCATTTCTAGGATTGCAGCAGGTCAGAAAAAGTCTTTGTAGGCAAGCATTTGCTTTCCCAGATGAATGTGTTGGTGAAATGGAAGAGCAAATTGCTTCAATTCATTTAGGTTGTAAAGGATGGAAGAATTCACTTGCATCATTCGCAAAAAGTGGAGGATTTGCCGGAACACAGAAATATATTCAAAATATCCCAATCAAAGCAGTATGTGGAGAGAATGATCGCATCCTTGGAAAAAAAGAGATTAAAAATATAAGAAAAATTGATAAATTAAATTTTATAGGGTTGCAAAATTGTGGTCATCTACCTCATGTAGATTTACCATCATTATCTAGTAAAATTATTCAAGATTATTTTTTGGAATAAAAAATTTCATAATTAATTTAGATACTTGAGAATTATAAATATGTAATACAAAACAGATGGAGTAAAAATGTAGCTGTCAATTCTGTCAAGAATACCTCCATGTCCTGGTAAAAAAGTTCCCGAATCTTTAATTTTTGCATCTCTCTTCATCATTGATTCAATTAAATCTCCAACTAATGCCATAAGAGAAATTAAAATCCCATATAAAATTCCAACTAATAATGGATTTTCCCAATTAAGTAAAAATGCGAAAAATATCGCTAATAAAATTGAACAGGATATTCCTCCAATCAAACCTTCTATTGTTTTGCTCGGAGATATTGGAGAAAGAGATTTTTTGCCAAATGACTTGCCAACGAAATAAGAACCAATATCACTAGCTACAATTAAAAAACAAGAGGTTAAAGTTACATGAAGACCTGTAGTATTAGATAAGTTTTCAAACGAAATAAAACCTTGACTTGAATTTATTATCACTGACTCTAATCCCCTTAACTTAATCCAGTAACTTGGTAAAAAACCTAAATAGAATAAACCAAAAATAGAAGCTGCAATATCGGAAATTGTTCCAGGCTTTGGTTGCAAAAGTAACCAAGTGCATATTACAACTGAACAGATAGGCAAAATTGAATTTGATATTTCTCCTTCAATCAAACCTATGGTCTCAAGATAAGTAGAAATTATAATAACGAAGGAGGAGAATAATGTGGTTTTAGTAGCTGGTTTTATTCCTTTAAATTCAGCCATCCTAAAAAATTCTAATAATGCTAAATAAGTAAGCAAGGCTGTTGCTAATGTAAAAAACCATCCCCCTAACAAAACAACAATTAAACCAAATATTCCTATAAGTAATCCGCTTCTCAATCTCATATCAAATTTTCTATGTTTTTATGACTCTTACATAAAAATTTAACAGATCTTTGTTGCATAAACTTTGATTATTTATCCAATTAAATCTATCGATATCAATTTTTTCTCCAGGAACTAGTAGAGGAATTCCAGGAGGATAAGGGCAAATAATATCTCCAGAAATTTTATTTAATGATTGCGAAAAAGGAATACTCCGAGTCTCACTTCTCCAAGCAATTCCAATTTGAATTTCTGGTTCTTCAACTAAATTAAAGGGTGATTGGAGTACTTTAAGAAGGTCAAATTTTTTTGAATTTAATAGTAATTTATTCCACAAATTTAAAAATAAATTGAGAAAATCTTTTTGATTAGCAAACCCTAAGCAAAAAGTTAGAGTCATCATTTCGGGTAATTCAGCAATAAGACCATTTTTATAAAAGAATTTATCAGCAGTGAAACCATCAATTCCAACCTTAGAGGTATTCAATACTATTTTTAAGGGGTCTTGTGTTTCTATGAGAGGAATATTCTTTTGAATTAATTTTTTGTAGATATTTTTTGCCTCTAAAATTCTTTTTTGATATTTTGATAAACTTTTTTTATTAAGCCAGTCTTTAATAGACTCTTCACAGGAAGAAAGTAATAAGGAACTTGGACTAGTAGTTTGCAATAAATTAATACTCTTGATTAAATTTTGCTCATTTACTAGATTCCCCTTGTACCAGAGTGCAGCAGTTTGAGTTAAACCATTTAGCGACTTATGCAATGAATGAACGACTAAATCAGCGTTTGATATTAAAGCGGATTTTGGTAGGTTAAGTTTTTCACAAAAAAGGAAATAAGAACCATGGGCTTCATCAACCAAAACAGGTAAATTTTTTTGATGGCAAAGATCTATTAAAGGCCCTAAATCGCCCGCGTAACCATGATAAGAAGGACTTACAAGAATTATACCTACAATTTTTTTTTCATTAAAATTTATTTTTTTAAATACATTTTTCAACCAGTTTTTTGTGATTGGTTTGTAATGACCATTTTCTGATGAAAAATCTAGGTCAAAGAATATTGGTTGTATGTTCTGCATCGCACAGATTTTTATAACACTTATATGGACATTTCTAGGCATCAGGATAGTTTCGCCAGGATTTGCCATTGCAATTACGGCTGATTGTATCAATCCAGAGGCTCCATTAACTCCAAAAAAACAACCTTTCGCTCCGAATTTCTCAGAGAACTCTCTTTGAGTTTTGGCAATTAATCCGCTTTGGGATAGAGGTGAGCCTATCTCTGGTAGTTCCGGTAAGTCCCAATAACCAGGACGTTTTTTTAATAATTTCACTAATTTCTTGGGTAAAGCCCCCCCTCTATTATGAGCGGGAAAGAAAAGTGACTTTAAAAACTTTTTAGTAAGAAAAGAAGAAATGCTCATAAAGTATTATTGACATATATAGAATGGATTAATTAAGAATCCTTCTTCAATATTTTTCAATTTTAATGACAAGGTCTTATCCGCAATACTCAGCAAAAGGTGACTTAATTTGGTTGATTTTGAGACCATGGATTTTTATCCCAAGAGTTTTATATATCCTTTTAACTTTTATTTTTCTTTTTTTAAGAATACTTTTTCAAGGTAACAGTAAAAATAAAAATGTACAAAAAAATCTCTCAAAATATCTTTTTGATGTAATAACAGATTTAGGGCCTTGTTTTATAAAATTGGGTCAGGCACTTTCAACTAGACCGGATCTTGTTAGACAAGATTGGCTGACAGAACTTACTAACTTACAGGATAATCTCCCAGCATTTGATCACAAAATTGCTCTAAAAATTATTGAAGAGGAACTTGGAGCGCCACCTAATGAATTATTTGATGAGTTCCCTGAGAGTCCTATTGCCTCAGCAAGCTTAGGTCAAGTTTATAAGACAAAAACAAAAAATAGCACTTACGTAGCTGTTAAAGTACAAAGGCCAAATTTGTACTTTTTTATAAGAAGAGATGTTGTGATATTAAGGTTTTTAGCAACTTTTTTGTCACCATTTCTACCATTAAATATTGGTGTTGGAATTGGAGAAATAATAGACGAATTCGGCAAGGCACTTTTGGATGAAATTGACTATGAAAAAGAGGCTGAAAATACTTTAAAGTTTGCAAATTTATTTAAAAATAATCCAAATGTTTTTATCCCTAAATTGGAAAAACAGTTTTCATCAAAGAGAATTATTACCACCTCATGGATTGATGGAGTCAAGTTAAGAGATAGGGCTTTATTGGAGGAAAATAACTTAGTCCCTTCCTCTTTTATCAAGACTTGTGTAATCAGTGGTCTTCAGCAATTATTTGAATATGGATATTTTCATGCTGATCCACACCCAGGTAATATGTTCGCACTTAAAGGTGGAAATGCAGATTATGGAAATTTAGCTTATGTAGATTTCGGAATGATGGATACAATTACAAATTCAGATAGAATTACTCTCATTAAAGCTATTGTTCACATAATAAATGATGAATATTATCTTCTCGCAAAAGATTTTCAGAAATTAGGTTTTTTAACTAAAGAACAAGATCTTCAAAAACTTGTAGAACCATTAAAAGAAGTTTTAGGTGGATCTTTTGGTGCTGAAGTCGGAAATTTTAATCTCAAAAATGTAACTGATAAATTCTCAAAACTAATGTATTTATACCCATTTAGAGTGCCTAGTAGGTTTGCATTAATAATAAGAGCAGTTGTTAGTCAAGAGGGTTTAGCGTTAAGAATAGATCCTGAATTTAAAATTTTAAAAATCGCATATCCTTATATAGCTAAAAAATTACTTACCGATAATTCTGAGGAGATCTTAGAAATTCTTTTGGAAGTTGTTTTTGATAAAAAAGGTCGAATTCAAATAAAAAAGGTAGAAAGTTTATTAAATATTTTATTTAAAGATTCTGAAAATATTAATTCAGACATTATACCCGTTGCGAATGCCGGATTAAAGTTAATTGTCAGTAATAAAGGATCCGAAGTTCGGAAGAATCTTCTTTTAAGTCTTATAAGAGATGACAAATTAGAATTAACTGATGCAAAAAAACTTTTAAGTTTAATTAGAGATACATTCAGCCCTCTGAATATTGCAAAAAGTGCTGTTCAAAATATTATTTCTCCAGTTTAGTTTTTATATTTACTTCTAAATAAATTTACTTATAAATTCAAAAGGATTAAAATTAAGGTAGTACTTACTTTTGGAATTGAGTAGTCAAATAACTAATAAAATTGGACATATGCAATGAATATTTTTAAAAATCTTTTTTTATTTAAACAACAATCTGTGATTGATAATGAAGTAAATCATGGATTAGTTGATCAGTATGGAGAAATCGCAAGGTTAGTAAAAGAAGCGAGAATCCAAAAAAAAATAACAATTCAAGAATTATCAGATATTTCAAAAATTTCTGAACAAACGATTATTTCTATTGAAAACAATAATAAAAATATTAGACCTCAGTATCCATTTATAAGATCAATATTAATTAAATTAGAGGAATGCTTAGGATTAAAAAAAAATACATTAGAAAAATTAGCAATTAGAGAAGGAGAAACTTCTAAGAGAGAAAACAAAGATTTTATTTTCAACAAATTCGATCTTATAAATACTTGGCAGGGAAGCCTTTTATATTTTCTTATATTAATTCTAACTGTGTTTATATTGAAGAGATATTTTATTTTGAATGTAAATGTTATAGAGATTCAAAATATTGAAAACAAAATCATTAATAAATAAACTTCAAAAAGTTTTTATTTTTTGCTAGTTTCTTGTTCTCCCAAAACTATTTCCTAGATCACTAAATCTCCTGAGACTGTCTTCTATTTCCCATAAAGGTCGATTTAACTTCCATTTCCAGTTGTTTTTTATAGTGCCAGGTATGTTTAATCTGCTTGAGTCATCTAGAGACAAAATATCCTGGATTGGAGCAATAAAAAGATTGGCCTTTGTATCCATGCCTATTTTTATTAAGCTCCATGAAGGATTTTCAGAAAATTCATATTCATCTTTTATTCGTGTTTTGGAGTTATTATCTAAACATTCCCACCATGATATGGAAGTAGAGTTGTCATGAGTACCTGTATAGACTGCCCAATTTTCTCCCTCAATATTCTTAGGCAAATACGGGTTATCTTCTTTTCCATCAAAAGCGAATTGTAGTATTTTCATTCCAGGAAGTTCAAAATTATCCCTTAATTTTTCTACATCTGGAGTTATCACTCCCAGATCCTCGGCGATAATTGGTAGATAGTCATCCCCTAAATCTTTTTTAAGTTTATTTAATAGCGTTCTACCTGGAGAATTTATCCATTTGCCACAAATTGCTGTTTTAGCATTGCCACTAACTCGCCAGTAACCTGCTAAACCTCTAAAATGATCCAACCTTAGCAAGTCCATATGTTCAAATTGTCTTTTAAATCTTTTTCTCCACCATTCGAAATTAGTTCTCTTATGTTTTGACCAAAAGTAAGTTGGAGTTCCCCATAATTGTCCTGTTGATGAAAAATAATCAGGGGGTACACCACTTTGAAAGACTAAATCTCCATTTTTTAAGATTGAAAATAGTGATTTATTACTCCATACGTCGGCGCTATCCCTTGAAACATAAAAGGGCAAATCCCCTACTAACTTTACATTATGTGATTTTGCAAAGTTCTTAATAGCTATCCATTGCTCATCTAAATGCCACTGTATTAATTTTTGAATAAGTGTCTCTTCACTTTTTTTCTTTATCCAAAATTTTAAAAATTTGTTATTTTTTGTTTTAAATTCTTTAGGCCATTCCCACCATGGCAACATATTAAATTCCTCTCTTATAACAACAAATGTTGCATAATCTTCTACCCAGGAATTTTTACTGACCCAATTATTAAAATCTAGTTTTCTTTCTTCAGATTGAGAACTCCAACCTTGCAAAAGTAAGT
>JAOOML010000014.1 GCA_028409275.1 Prochlorococcus sp. AH-716-I09
TTTTAAGGTTAGTTGTAACTCTTGATGGTGAAAATGTCATTGATTGTGAACCGGTAATTGGATATTTACATAGAGGAATGGAAAAGATAGCTGAAAATAGAACAAATGTAATGTATGTCCCTTATGTAAGTAGAATGGATTATGCAGCAGGAATGTTTTATGAAGCTATTGTAGTAAATGCTCCTGAAAGATTAGCTAATATTCCAGTTCCCAAAAGAGCTAGTTACATCAGAGTTCTTATGCTCGAACTTAATCGTATTGCTAATCATCTTTTATGGCTTGGTCCCTTTTTAGCAGACGTAGGAGCTCAAACTCCATTTTTCTATATTTTTAGAGAAAGAGAGATGATCTATGATCTCTGGGAAGCTGCTACTGGACAAAGGCTAATAAATAATAATTTCTTTAGGATAGGCGGTGTCGCATGTGATCTCCCATACGGATGGTTAGAAAAATGTATAGACTTTTGCGATTGGTTTGGTCCTAAGATAGATGAATACGAAAAATTAATTACAAATAATCCAATTTTTAGAAAAAGAATTGAAGGTCTAGGAACAATACAAAGAGACCAGGCAATTAATTGGTCTTTGTCTGGGCCAATGCTTAGAGCTTCTGGAGTTTCCTGGGATTTAAGGAAAGTCGATAGTTATGAATGTTATGACGATTTTGATTGGCAGATTGCTACGGAAAAAGAAGGAGATTGTTATGCGAGATATCGAGTAAGAGTTGAAGAGATGAGACAATCACTAAGCATCATTCGCCAAGCCTGCAAAATGATTCCAGGAGGTCCAACAGAAAATTTAGAAGCTCAAAGAATGGCGACTGAAGATAAGAAAAGTGAAATATTTGGTATCGACTATCAATATGTAGCTAAGAAGGTTGCTCCAACTTTTAAAATTCCTAACGGAGAATTATATACAAGATTAGAGTCCGGCAAAGGAGAAATAGGTATATTTATTCAAGGAAATAATGAAGTTACCCCATGGAGATTTAAAATCAGAGCAGCTGATTTAAATAATTTGCAAATATTGCCTCATATTCTTAAAGGTGCCAAAATCGCTGATATTATGGCAATCCTTGGTTCAATAGATGTCATTATGGGATCTGTTGATAGATAATTTCTTTAAATGAAACCCTCTGAATGGTTAATATTGCAGAAGAAGGTAAGGTTTGGTGATTGTGATTCTGCAGGTGTAATTCATTTTCATAACTTATTAAAATGGTCGCATGAAGCTTGGGAAGAAAGTATTGAAATCTATGGGATCCCTTGTCATGATATTTTTCCAGATTTTTCTATAAGTAAAAGTCAAATTATTTTTCCAATAGTAAATTGTGAAGCAAACTTTCATGCGCCTATAAAAATTGGAGATTTATTAAAAGTAAAAATTGCCCCTCATAAAATTAATACTCATTTGTTCCAAGTAAATAGCTTTTTTATAAAAAATGGAAATAAAGTAGCCGAAGGGAAAATTATACACTGTTCTTTAGATGTTGATTCAAGAAATAAAATAGAAATTCCCGATCAGCTAGAAAGATGGATAGAGGCTTCTAATGTGAGTACAAATTTAAAAGAATGCTGATTATTTTTTTTTAAATTTATAGTTTATTTTTTCTGTAATGCTATTTTTGTTTTTAACAATCCACTTTTCAGGCTTTTCATGTTTAGGCCAACTTTGAGAAAAAATTTTTAATAAATTTAAAGAAATTTCAATATTTTTATCATTTGTAAGTTCTCTAAATTCAACTATTACTTTAATTTTATTTCCCCATAATTTGTTAGATACTTTCGAAATATTGAATTTATTAATTGGGATATTTTCTTTCATAATGAAATCCTTTAATCTAGATTCAATTACTTCAGGGAAAACGACTTCTCCTCCTGAATTAAAGGCATTATCGCTTCTTCCAACAAATTTTAAATAGTAAGAATTATTGATTTGCTTAATTTCACCTAAATCACTTGTTTGCCACCACCCATTTTTATTTTTGAAATTTTCAGTTTTTAAAGAATCTATTATTTCGATTCCAATTCTGGCTGATTTTATTTCGATTAATCCTTGTGCGTTAATTCTTATTTTTGTATCAGGTAGTATTTCTCCAACATTTTTAAAACCCATTAAGAATTCTTTTGGTTTTAAACTCGTAACCATTGCTGCTGTTTCAGTTGAGCCGTAACAAGGTGCTAATTTTATTTTTTCTTTTATACATTGCTCTGCAGTTTCGTCTGAAATTGAAGCTCCACCTACCCAAATTAGATCAAAAATTTTTAGCCAACTAATTCCATCTTTTTGAGCTAAAAGTCTTTGTAATTGGGTAGGTACTAATGACGTAATCAAGTGTTTTTTGTTTTTTTTAAATTTAATTGTGAAAAGTAAAAGTTCTCGAGTTTTTTTTATCAAATTCGGAGAAATATTAATACAATCACATCCCCAAGTTTGACTTCTAAAAATTGGCATTAATCCACTTATATGGTTCAGGGGTAAAGTATTTAAAATTAAGCAGTTTTGTAATTCAAATCCTTGCTCTATTAGCCATTGACCTGATGTAGTTGCAGATAATTTAAGATTATTTAAATGGTGAAAACATTGTCTCGGTTTCCCAGAACTCCCACTACTGTTTAAGATAATTGCTGGCCCATTTTCATTAATTGAATCTAATACATCTTTGTCTTCATAAAATTTGTTTTTTACATAAATGATTTTATTCTCTCTAATTTTTTCAATAATTTTTTCTACAGATTGAGTTTCGTTATTTTCAACTTCAATAGTATGAATTTTATTTTTCATAGTTGATCCCATATCTTTTTTGCTTCATTTAAAAATAGAAACGAATTAGGGAATTTATTTATTGCTAAACCAGGAACTTTTGGCGTTGGTCCTTGTAATTGTAGAGAAGATAAATGATGGAGCCATCTCTTTCCTATTCCAGTTTCAAATGAGGTACTTATAGATATTAAAGCTTTTTTATTTTCTAATTCTCTTAAAAGCTTAACTGGATTATTTTCTTGAGAAGGCCTTCTAATTTGCCAACCCTTCCACTCATCAATCAAAGTTGGAAATTTTAAAAGTGATTCGTCTAAGGCTATTGGAACTTTTTTGTTTAGTTCTGTTAGTCCATCAATATCATCAACACAGAGAGGTTGTTCTAACCAATCTATATTTTTATTATCTTTCAAAATATCAGCCCATCTATTAGCTATGTCTCTTCCCCAAGAACCATTAGCATCTATTCTTAACTTAATATTATTACCAATTTTGCTTAAAATTTCTTCTAATTTTGCTTCTTCCTCATGGTTATTTTTTAGTGCTACTTTCCATTTTAAGGTTAATGATTTTCCAATATCACAATGTCTTTTTTTAATATCATTTAGATCTGAAACTACATTTTCATGATTTAACAATATGGCTGTTTTACCAATTTCATCAAAGTAGTAGTTTTCTTTAAAAATTATTTTTCCATTGATCTCAGCTAATGCAGAATTTATTGCAGATTGAATGCATGGGTGAAAAATATTTATTTGCTCAGATAAATTAAATTCCTCTATATACTCAGGGATCATATCTAGTTGTTTCGCACACTTTTTTAAGTCTTTTTTATGTAGCGGTGAAACTTCTCCAAACCCTATTTTTTTATCATTACTTATTAATTTAATTATCCAACCCGATTTTGTATGGTAATTGGTTTTAGAATTTTCTACTTTGGCCGATAACTTAAAGCTATAAGATTTTTTTTGAAATATTAAGTTCATTTATTTAGCAAGTAATTAAATATTAATCCTGTGATTAAACCAATTCCATTAAGAGTTTGAAATTTTATTGCGACGAATTTGCAATTTTTTATTGCAGAAGGTTTTGCATACGAAGATTTTAATAAATTTATAAGTCTTATTGCTTGAGGGAAACTAAGCAAATAAAGGATGCAAAACACTGGAATAAATCCAAAAACTATTGTGAAAAGTTGAAAAATATATATCGTAAAAATTATCCAAGGCACAAATTGAGAACCTTTTTTTGCCCCTAAGCGAACTAAAGGTGAATTTTTCCCATGCTTTTTATCTTCAGAAATTTGATGAAAATGAGAACAAAATAATACAAGAGTTGTTGCCAAGGAAGGTCCTGAACCAAGTAATAAAGATACTTTCCATGGAATATCTTCGAAGTAAATATTAGAAGGATTTAACGCAATTAAGACTGCAGAGTACGCAAAAGGTCCAAATGCAAGCCAGCATAATGGTTCTCCTAAACCTTGATAGCCCAATCTAAAAGGAGGACCTTGATATAAATATCCTAAGAAGCAGCAAGCTGCCACCAAAATAAAAATATTTATACTTGTTGATACTGAAATAATTGAAATTATTAATAAACCAATTACTAAAGATGTATATGCAATAAATGAAATTATTTTTTTATTTTTTACAAGATTTACAATTGAATGGAATTTAAATTCATCGATTCCTGTTTCTGCGTCGTATAAATCATTAGTTAGATTTTCCCAAAGTAATATCAAAATTGCAGCTAAAGTAAATGAAATCAAATTATAAATTTTTACCTCTTCATATTGATTGAGCAAGTAAGCCCCTGTTATTAAAACTGGAAGTATGGCAACAGAATAAAGAGGCCATTTTATTGCTTTTTCCCATAATTTTTTTTTATCTTCGTCCATTTTTAATTAACACGCAAAATTAGATAATTATTGTATGTAGTTTATAAATTGAGTTACATTTTTTACTTTATTGCATCATTTTTAGTTATTTTCAATAAGTAATGAAAAATGATTTAAACTTAACAGATTTTTTAAAAGATGTATTTTCCTCTTTCGATAAGAAAGTTGAAAATTCTGGATTAGTAAGTATTTGTGTTGAGATTCCTTGTATTGATTTATTTCAAGTTTATGAATTGTTGATAAATCAATATCCGTTTTCTTCATTTTGGGAGGAATCTGATGGCATTTCATATATAGCTTTCGAGAAGTGTAAATATGTTACTCTGGATGGCCCAAAAAGATTTGAGGTAGCAAAAGAGTTTAATTCTGAGAATTTTAAAAATTTAATTAACTTAACTAATGAATCGGATAATTCTGCATTTTCAAAAATAATTTATTTATTTTCTTTCTCTGAAAATTTGAATAATAAGAATTTACCTTCAGATATCCCTAGTTTGGAAGCCATTTTGCCAAAAATATTAATTACTAAAAGTGGCAAGAATTGCTGGTTAAGAATCAATGGTCATGTTGAAGGCAAATCATCATTAAGAACATTAATTGAAGAAATATGGACAATTAGAAATCAAGTTATTAATTCTGGCTCAGAATTAATAAAATCATCTGGCTTAAAAACTAGTTTTGATTCCCCTTTTATTGATGATTTCTTAGGCTCCTTAGAAACTTCTAAAACAAACATGAAAAAAGTAGTAAATAGAGGAATTCAATTAGTAGAGAAAGATATCCTCGAAAAGATAGTTTTAGCAAATAGGATTAAAATAAAACTTAAAAATAAATTAGATTTAGTAGAAATTTTAAAAAGATTTAAAAAGAAGCAACCAAATACATGTAGATACGTTTGGAAAAGGAATAGTAAGGATATTTTGTTTGGAGCATCTCCAGAAAAATTATTTTCTTTCTCTAAACCTAATTTAACTTTAGAGGCTCTTGCTGGAACTATCTCTACTAATTCAAATTTTAAGAAACTTCTAAAAAGTACTAAAGACTTAAAGGAACATAATTATGTAATACAACATTTGATTAAATCTTTAGAAGTTTCAAAAATAACAAACTTTAAAAAAAGTGATATCAAGGTAAATTCATTTGGAGATATTTCACATTTGCAAACACTCATTTTCTCTAAAGTTGAAAATATTTGTCCTTTTGAATTGCTTAAAAACGTACATCCATCTCCAGCTGTTTGTGGATACCCAAAAAATGCAGCATTGGATTGGATAAACACTCTTGAGTCTTTTCCTAGAGGAAATTATGCTTCTCCAATGGGTTGGGTTGATTCATCAGGCAATGCTTCATTTCTTTTGGCAATAAGAGGCGCAAGATGTATTGAAGAAAATATTGAATTTACTGCAGGTTCAGGTATAGTTTCTGGCTCCGTTTTAGAGAAAGAAATAGATGAGATTAAATTAAAATTTGAATCTATAGTAAAACAGATATTTTGCGCTAAAAATCCTAGATAATTTCTACTAGTTTTTCAATAACTTCCGCGGAAACATTTTTATTGGATAAATTTTCTATTTCTCTTAAACCTGTTGGACTTGTTACATTAATCTCGCTAAGCATTCCATTTATTACATCAATACCTACAAAAAATAAACCCTCATCTTTGAAGTGTTGAGATAATTCTGAGCAGATACTTTTTTCTTTTTCTGTTAATAATGTGGGTTCAGCCTTGCCTCCCATCGCTAAATTACTCCTAAAATCGCCTCCTTGAGGAATCCTATTTATTGATCCAATTGCTTCTCCGTTTACGATAATTATTCTTTTATCACCCTCTATGACTTCAGGAATAAATTTTTGCATCATAACGGGTAATTCTTCTTGAGAAGTGATTAATTCAATGATTGATTTAATTCCTGGAGAATTTTTATTTATCCTTATAACACCTTGACCACCTTTTCCTCCAAGTGGTTTTATGACTACTTCATTATTTATATTTGCAAAATTAATAAGATCTTTTACCTTACTCGCAACTATTGTAGGTGCCATTAAGTGGCTGTATCTTAAAGCACCTAGCTTTTCATTCCACGCTCTTAACGATGAGGGTTTGTTAATTACTTTTACTCCTTTTCTTTCGGCAACTTCTAAAAGATGGGTTGCATATAAATAAGCCTCATTTACAGGAGGATCTTTTCTCATCCAAATGCAATTAAATTCGGCGAGAGGTATGCAATCATTATCTTTGAAAGAAATCCACGGAATTACTTCAACTTTTACGGAAGATGCCCATACTTCATCACCTCTAGCTTCAAGGTCTTGAGGAGTACAACTCCAGATTTCAATATTTTTTTTTGATGATGCTTGCATTAAAGCAGCAGTTGAATCTTTTAAGGGATTTATATTTTTAATTGGATCTATTACGAATAGAAATTTCATAAGATCTAGTTTAATAATGCTTCTAATTTATTTTCATTTTCTAATGAGTAGAGATCATCGCAGCCTCCGATACCCTCATTATCTATAAATATTTGTGGTAATGTTCTTCTACCATCAGCTCTTTCAATCATCAATGCTCTGGCATCTTCGTCGCCATCTATTTTATATTCTGTAAAATTTACATTTTTTTTCTTGAGTAGTGATTTTGCTCTAATACAGAATGGGCAATATTGCCAAGTATAAATTTCAACTTTGGACATTTTTTTAAAATAATACTTAGTTTATACTATTAAATAAAAGTGCTTGTTAGATTATAAATAACGATGAAATTCTATTTTGATAGATATTACAGATTTCAAAAAAGATCTTTCGGAACTAACAGAGCGCCTGGGTAATGCTCAGGATTGTCTTTGACGTTCCAAGATTAAAAGCGAAAAGGAAAGAGTTAGAGCAAATTTCTGCTCAGCCTGAATTTTGGGAAAATCAAGAAGAAGCTAAAAAACAAATGCTAATCCTTGATGATGTCAAAGCACAACTCGAATTGTTAGATAAATGGAAAACTTTTATTTCTGATGCTAATGCCTCTCTTGAGCTTTATTCTCTAGAACCCGAAGATGAAATGATTTTAGAATCGCAGCTGGGATTAAAGAAATTAAGAGAGAATTTGGAAAAATGGGAATTTGAAAGATTGTTATGTGGTGAATACGATAAGGAAGGAGCAGTAGTTTCTATTAACGCAGGTGCGGGTGGAACAGATGCGCAGGATTGGGTAGAGATATTATTAAGAATGTACTCAAGATGGGCCGATAATAATCAAATGAGCCTTGTCATTAATGAATTATCTCAAGGAGAAGAAGCAGGTATTAAAAGTGTAACGTTCGAAATTGATGGAAAATATGCATACGGCTATCTGCAACATGAAAAAGGAACTCATAGATTAGTAAGAATTTCTCCTTTTAATGCCAATGGCAAAAGACAAACCAGCTTCGCTGGTGTAGAGGTTATGCCAAAATTAGATGATAATATTTCACTTGATATACCTGAGAAAGATTTAGAAATTACAACGAGTAGATCCGGTGGAGCTGGAGGACAAAATGTTAATAAAGTAGAAACAGCAGTGAGAATTGTTCATTTGCCTTCAGGGATTTCAGTAAGATGTACTCAAGAAAGATCTCAATTACAAAATAAAGAAAAAGCTATGTTACTTCTAAAGTCTAAACTATTAGTGATTGCTAAAGAACAACGAGCTGCTGAAGTCGCTGATATTAAAGGTGATATTGTAGAAGCTGCATGGGGCAATCAAATAAGAAATTATGTTTTCCATCCCTATCAAATGGTAAAAGATCTTAGGACTATGCAGGAGACTAACGAGTTAGATAGTGTTTTAGATGGTGGACTTGAACCATTTATTCATGAATTATTACGTATGAATATTTCTTCTAATGAATCTATTGAATAACTAATGGAAAATAAAAACGAAATTTTAGAAAAAAAAGTTTCTCCTCCAAGCTTTATAAAGCTTGCTATGAGAAATATGGTAAGGAAAGGCTCAAAAAGTATTTCTCATTTTTCAATAACCTTTCTAGTTTTAATTGGGATATTAATACTTGTGGCCACAATAGGTAAGCCCAATATTCCAGTTTAAGAATGTATGAAAGAAAAAATTATTTCTGAAATAAATTTAGATTTGGTTTTTCAATGTAATGATTTCTCTCAATTTTCAAATAAGTTAAAAGATACTAAAACTCATCTTATTTTTGAATCTATTTTTTGGGAGAAAGTTTTTTTGTCTTGGATAAATACAATATTAAAAAAAGAGGATTATGAATTACCAAATTATATTTTTGAAAAAAAATCTTTTTCATTAGGCTTACAGATAATATCTAATAAAGAAATTGCTTCTTTGAATAAGAAATGGATGCAAAAAAATGGTCCAACTGATGTTCTATCTTTTCCAATTATTTCTGATGAATCTCTAAATAATTTAGATCATATAGAGTTAGGAGATATATTTATATCATTAGAGATGGCACTTGAGCAATCTTATGAATATAAAAATTCAATCTATAGAGAGATGATCTGGTTGGCTAGTCATGGATTTTTACATCTTTTGGGATGGGAACATAATAATGAGCATGATTTAGAAAATATGTTAAATTTCCAAGAATATTTAATTACTCGATTAGATTAAAAATCAATGAAAAAAAAAATAAACTATTTAGAAAATAGAAAAGAATCATACAAAACTTCTAGTAATGTATTTATAAGTTTTAAGTATGCTTTCAGTGGTATTAGTTATGTATTAAAAACTTCAAGAAATTTTAAAATTCAATTAATTTTTGCAGTTACAAGTTTAATAATTGGTTTTTTACTCAAAATTAGTCTAAGTAATTATGTTATTTTGATTGCAACAATAATGTCTGTTTTAATATTAGAAATATTGAACACATCTATTGAATCAATCGTTGATTTAGTAGTGAAAAAAGAATTTAGTATCTTGGCTAAAATTTCAAAAGATACTTCTGCAGGAGCAGTATTATTAGCTTCCATTAATTCTGTTATTATTGCTGTATATATCTTTGTTCCTAAAATAAAGTTGTTATTTTAAATCCATATAAATATGTTTCTTGTTATTGATAATTACGATAGTTTTACTTATAACCTTGTTCAATATTTAGGAGAACTTTCAGTTGAGCATGAAATAACTAAAGAATTAATAGTTAAAAGAAATGATGAAATTACTCTAGAAGAAATTATCGAACTAAATCCTAGTGGCATTCTATTATCTCCAGGTCCAGGCAATCCAGATCAATCTGGAATTTGTCTGCCAATTCTAAAAAAATTATCTAAAAATATTCCGACCTTGGGAGTTTGTTTAGGTCATCAAGCTTTGGCCCAAGCTTTTGGAGGTAAGGTTATAGTTGGGAAAGAACTTATGCATGGTAAGACATCCAAAATATTTCATAATCAAAAAGGATTGTTTAAAGATATCGAGACTCCATTTGTGGCTACCAGATACCATAGTCTTATAGTTGATTCAAGTTCTTTACCATCTTGTTTCGACATAACTGCGACTTTAGAAGACTCAACAATTATGGCTATCTCTCATAAAGAATATAAACATTTACATGGGGTACAGTTCCATCCTGAAAGTGTCTTGACGCAATTTGGTCATAAATTAATTAGTAATTTTCTAAAAATGGCTGAACAAAAGTAAAATAAAAAAAAATTAATATTATGATTTCTCAAATTAAAAACTTTTTATTTTTGATATTAGTTAGCTCTTTTTTACCTACCTCATTATTGGCAAGGAATTTAGGAATAAAAAGTTTGGGACATAGTAGTTTTTTAATTACTAGTGCAGATAAATCTATTCTTATAAATCCCTTTAAAGCAATAGGTTGTGCAAGTAATTTAAAGGAGCCAAAAGAAGTCAAAGTAGATTTTATTTTGGCTAGTTCTAGGCTTCCAGATGAAGGATATAACCCTAATGATCAATTAATGTTCGTTGAGCCAGGAATCTATCAATTTGAGGATATTTTATTAAATGGAATTTCTGTACCACATGACAGAGTAGATGGAAGAAGATTTGGGATGGCAACTGTTTGGAGTTGGGAGCAGAATGATCTGAAAATTGTTCATATGGGAGGAGCTGCTGGTGATATTGATATAAACAGTCAAATTATTTTGTCTAGTCCAGATATATTGTTTATTTCAATTGGAGGAGGAATAAAATCTTACAATGGTAAAGAAGCCTCAAAAATAGTTAAAGTCTTAAAACCTAAAGTAGTTATTCCTGTTCACTTTGAACGCGGCAAAAAAATTAATAAAGAATGTGATTTCTCGAATGCTGATTTATTTATTGAAAATATGAAAGATTTTAAAGTAAAATATGTTGGAAAAGATTTTCAAATAAAACCTAAAAGAATCGATCAAAATACAATTTATATTTTCAGTAATTAATTTTTTAAATCTAATATCTTGTAATTGTCCCAGAAAAAAATCATTTGTTCTTTAGTTCCAATACTAACCCTTATTGAATTACCGATATCTTTTTTGTTTTCCATACTTCTAATAAGAATACCTTTTTCTCTCATCTGTTGTATTAAGATTTTAGGATCTTTTTTTGGCCAAATTAAGAAATAATTACCTCCACTAAAGTGAGTTCTGATTTTTGTTGATTCAAATTGATTTAAAATCCATTCCCTCGCCTTTTTTACTTCTAAAACATAATCATCAATATATGACTTGTCTTTAAGTGCTGCTAATGCAGCTGTTATAGCAAAGCTGTTTACATCATATGGTCCTGTAACTTTATTAATGTACTGAATTAAACTTTTATTGCCAAAAGTAAAACCTATTCTTAAACCAGCTAGACCTGCAGTTTTTGAAAGAGATTGGATTATTAGTATATTTTTATTCTTTTCAAAATCTATCGATTCAAGAAGACTATCTCCATTAAATTTTTCATATAGTTCATCAACAACTATTAATGAATCGTTATTGATATTGGCTAAATTAATTATTTCTTTAGAGCTTAGAACAGTTCCTGTTGGATTATTTGGATTGCAAATAAATATTAACTTTGGATTATATTTTATTATTTTTTCCCTAAATTCTTCGATGGGGAATAGAAAATTTTTTCCAATGTAAGAACAACTTATTTTTTTCATTCCTCGGATTTCTGCACAAGGAGAATAGTAACCAAAAGTTGGATTTGTGGTTAGAAATATTTGATCTTTTTCTCCAAAGCAATTGAAAATTGCATTTATTGCTGCATCTGCACCATTGAAAATTCCGATTTCATCATTACCAAATTTTCTTGAATCAAGATATTTATCACATAAAAATTTTTTTAAAAAATTATATTCTGGATAAATTGAAATCTCATCTAATTTTATCGCTTGTAATGCCTCTAAAACCTTAGGACTTGGACCTAAAGTATTTTCATTAAAGTCTAAGCGGAGTAAATTTCTTCTATTTTCTAAAGGTGCAGAGTAAGACTGCATATTTATTATTTCTTCTCTTGGTTTTGGGAAAAGATTATTTAATGGATCAAAATCATTCATTACATTCTTTCTAAAGTTTCAATTCCTAGAAGCTCTAAGCTTAATTTTAGTGTTTTTGCAGTTAGGTCACATAAATTAAGCCTAGAAATTTTTTTATAATTTTCTTCTTTGAGGATTGGAACTTGATCATAGAATCTATTAAAAGTCTGACATAGCTCGAACAGATAATTGCATAATCTATTTGGCATTAAGTCTTTTTCAATAGAAATTATGACTTCATCGAACTTAAGTAATTTTCTGATAAGTTTCCACTCAGATTTATGTTCATATTTTACGTACTGAAAATCTTTAGAGTCATAAACAAAATCATTTTTTCTCTTAATTCCTGAAATTCTTACAAGTGTATATAACAAATAAGGAGCAGTATTACCATTAAGCGAAAGCATTTTATCAAAACTAAATTGATAATTAGTAATCCTATTTTGACTTAAATCTGCATACTTAACAGCTCCTAATCCAATAATTCTTGAAGTCTTTGCAATAAACTCTTCGGTCTCATAACGATCTTCATCTTCTAATCTTTTCAATAAATCTTCTTTAGCTCTTCTAACTGCTTCATTTAATAAATCTTTTAGGCGTATTGTTTCACCTTCTCTTGTCTTTAGTTTTTTGCCATCAATTCCTTGCACTAAACCAAAAGGGACATGGTCTACTTGATAATTTTCTGGGATCCATTTTGCTTTTTTTGCGACTTGAAAAACTCCAGCAAAATGATTTGCTTGCCCATGATCAGTTACATAAATAATTCTTGAAGCATCATCGCCATTAGGAGGTTTATTGAATCTGTATCTTATAGCAGCAAGATCTGTGGTGGCATAATTAAAACCTCCATCTTTTTTTTGAACAATTAGCGGTAAAGGTTTGCCTTCTTTATTAGTCATCCCATCTAAAAATACACATTTTGCTCCTTGATCTTCTACTAATATTTTTTTTAAATTCAAATCATCAATAACTGATTTTAAGAAGGGATTATAAAAAGATTCACCTCTTTCTTCTATTTTTATTTTTAAATTTTTATAGATTTCATCAAATTCTTTTCTTGATTGATCACATAATAATTTCCAAGCTTTAATCGATTTAATATCTCCACTTTGTAACTTAACTACTTCCTCTCTAGATCTTTTTTGGAATTCAGATTCGTTATCAAATCTTTTTTTTGATTCTTTATAAAATTCAACTAAATCACTTATCTTGATCTTTCCTATTTCTTCAAGATCATTTGAATATAAATCTTTGAGCTGAGTAATAAGCATGCCAAATTGTGTCCCCCAATCACCAACATGATTGAGTCTTAATACTTCATAACCTCTTAACTCGAAAATTCTAGATATTGAGTCACCTATTATTGTTGATCTTAAATGCCCTACATGCATTTCTTTAGCAATATTAGGACTAGAAAAATCTACAATAACTTTATTAGACAAACCACTATCTAAATCTTTTCTAATTAGAGGTATGCCAGCCCTATTGCATTGAATATTTGACTTAATTTCATTTATTAGAACTTCATCTTTTAATTTTATATTTATAAATCCAGGTCCAGCTATTTCTAGACTCTTACATAATTTTGCTATGCTTTTATTTTTATTTAAAAGGTTAATAAAATCATTAGAAATATCTCTTGGGTTCTTTTTATATATTTTAGATAAACTTAAACAAACATTACATTGATAATCACCAAATTCCTCTTTTGATGATTGTGTAATTAAATTTTTTCTAAGAATTTCGAATTCTCCTTTTTTATCATTTTTTTCAAGACTATCTAAAAGAGATTGTTCAAATTGTTTTCTTAATTCTTTAAAAATGATTAGCATTAACTATTCAATTATTTATCTATATGATTAATTAATATAACGCATACTCAAATCAATCCAATTACTTTTGGTGATTGAAGAACTTGTTGAAATCAAATCAATACCTTTTATTAGATATTTACTAATTTCTTGAGGGTTTATTCCAGAAACTTCTATTATCAAATTTTTATTGACTTCTTTTTTTAAGCCATTAATTGATAAATCTCTTAATTCTTGAACGCTTTTTTTGATTGTTTCAGGACTAAGTTCATCCAATAAGACACTATCCGCTCCTGCTAATACTGCTTCTTTTGCCTGTTCGATATTCTCAGCTTCAATTATGATATGAGTTGTAAAAGGCGAATTTAGGCGAATTTTTTGTACTGCATTCTTAAGATTATCTGTCCATGCAATATGATTTTCTTTGATCATAGCAGCATCGTATAATCCCATTCTATGATTAACCCCACCTCCGCATTTGAATGCATATTTTTCAAATATTCTTAAGCCAGGAGTCGTTTTCCTAGTATCTGCTAATTTTATATTTGTGCCTTCTAATTTATCTGTAAGATTCTTTGTATATGTTGATATTCCAGATAAATGCATTGCTATATTTAAGCTGATCCTTTCACTAGCGAGTAAACTTTTTGAAGGTCCATATATTTCTAAGAGTTTTTGATCTTTAACAAATTTATCTCCATCAGAGATATTAAATTTTGGACTGATTTTTAAATCAATTTTTCTAAAAATTTCTTTTATAATTTCAACCCCACAGAATATACCCTCCTCTTTTGCAATCCAATATGCATTACCATTCTCTTCTGTAATAGAGGGACTTGTAAGATCTCCCCTACCTATATCTTCATCGATCCAATTATCAATGATTTTACTTATTATTGGAGTATTTAAATCCACTAAACTAAAAAATAATTAATTAATAAAAATTCAACTGAAGTTAGAGAATCAACTATATATCACTATGTAATTTAACTCAAATTTATTTACCAATACAAAACTTAGAAAAAATATTATCTAAAAGTTCTTCTGTTAATTCTTGACCAGTTATTTTAGATAAGTTTTGAATTCCATCTCTCAGTTCAATTGATAACAAATCAAATGGTAATTTATTTTCAATTATTTGATCAGTATCATTTAAATTAGATAAGCAAGCAGACAAATTTGTTAGATGTCTTTCGTTTAAAAATATCTTTATATTTTCTACTTGTTTTAATCCGCATTTTTTTATGATTGTGTCTATTAATAATCTTTCACCATCATTATTCTTAATACTCATAAGAATTGTGTTTTTTAGCTCATTTGAATTAATATTTCTGCAATCAATTAAATCTTTTTTATTGCCCAAAATAGTAATTAATTTTTCTTTGGGGATTTCTTGTATTATTTTTTTGTCTTCTTCATTAAATCCTTCTTCAAGACTATATATATAAATTATAAAATCTGACTCTTTTATTTTCCCAAAACTTTTTTTAATTCCAATACTTTCAATTTGTTCATGAGTTTCTCTTATGCCAGCAGTATCAATTATTTTCATTGGAATATCATTAATAGTTAAATTAACTTCAATAACATCTCTGGTTGTTCCGGGAATATTAGTTACGATTGCTTTCTCTTTTTTTGCGAGCAAATTTAGTAAAGAGCTTTTACCAACATTTGTTTTGCCTATAAGCGCAATGGATATTCCATTGTGAATATATGAATTTCTTTTTGCATTTTCTATTAGTAATTCTATTTTTTCTTTTACTTTTTTAATGTTTTTTTGATATTTGATGTAATCAAAATCTGTTAAGTCTTCTTCAAAATCAACTCTTGCTTCTATTTCGCAAAGTTGATTTATAAGGTCATTTTTAATATCATCAATTTTTTTCTTTATTTCTCCTTGAACCCCGCTAAAAGCTAACTCTGCTGATCTGATATTGGTTGCATTAATTAATTGATTAATCGACTCGGCTTGAGTAAGGTCTATTTTTCCATTAAGAAAAGCTCTTTGACTAAATTCTCCTGGATTTGCAAGTCTAAGTCTAGAATTACTAGATAATAATATCTTTAGAACTTTATTTACTAGGATAATTCCTCCATGGCAATGAAGTTCAACTACATCCTCTCCAGTGAAGCTATTTGGTGATTTCATCACTAAAATTAAAACCTCATCTATAAATTTATTTTGTTTATTTTCCTGAATAAAACCATGAAAAACTCTATGTGTTTCCCATGCATATTTAGATTTAGTTTGAACAATCTTTTTGCAAGAATTTATTGAGTCTTTCCCTGATACTCTTATGATCGCAACTCCTCCTTTCCCTATACTTATAGCTGAAGCAATTGCGGCTATCGTATCTTCTGTAGTAACTATCGAATCCATCTCTCGCTTTGTTATGGATAATTAAGTAAGATTATCAAGAATTTAATTTTGAAATTTTTCTTTCTGAATGAGATTTAAAAGAGATTTTACCTATAAGAAAATTCTATCATTATTTAGGAATCAGAATGGAAGTCCTTTCTTTAATGCTAAAGGTTTAGCTATAGGGGTATTTAGTGGCTGCTTTCCTTTTTTTGGGTTTCAGACTTTAATAGGGGTTGTTTTTGCAAAAATAGCTAAGGGAAATATTGTTCTAGCTGCAGTTGGTACCTGGATCAGCAACCCTTTCACTTATGTTCCACTTTATTATTTTAACTATAAAGTTGGTTCGATTCTTTTAAATAATTCTTCTAATAAAATTCTTGAAAAAAGTTTAGTTATTAATGACTTATGGAAACAAGGTAGGATTTTTTCCATAAAATTGCTCTTAGGTTCATCTTGTGTAGGTATTTTATTAGCTTTGATTTGCGGAAGTATTGTTTTCTTTATCTACAAGTTAAAAAGTAAAAGATAGATTGATCTGATTTTGAAATTAACTTTGTCCAACTCTGGCAATATCTAAAACATCTGCCATTGATTTAATTTGTTCAATTGTTTTGTGAAGTTGATTATAACTTTCAAGACCCACACAAAGATTTATAATAGCCGGTTTACCATAAGCAGTTTTAACATTGGCATCGCTAACGTTTATACCTTTATCAGATAACCTCATAAGAATATCTTTAAGAACTCCAACTCTATCAATTACTTCTATTCGTAGCTGAATTGGAAACTTATTATCGCCAGTTTTATTATCTTGATTCCAACCAACAGGTAATCTTCTCTCTATTGGAATTGGTATTACATTTTCACAATCTTCTCTATGTATGGTTATCCCATGGTTGCCAAGCGACACGGTTCCGATAATATCCTCGCCTGGAAGTGGGGAACAGCATTTACCTATTCTGTAATCAAGACCTTCTATCCCGGAAATTGGCGATTTAGCTGTCGTATTAGATTTATTAGTGGATAAATTACTATTACTTTTGAGAGATTTTGCTATTTCAGAGTCTGAATCATTTTTTACATCTTCTGTTTGTAATTTTATTTCTTCTCTTAGTCTGTTTAATACTTGATGCAAAGTTAAACCACCAAAACCGAGAGATGCAAGAAGGTCTTCAGTATTTTTTAAATTGCATCGATTTGCAACTTTTTTCATAGCTTCACTAGAAAGTAATGCTTCAAAACCGTTTCTACCTACTTCTTTTTCAAGTAAATCTCTACCTCTTTTAATCGTTTCATCACGATGGCTTTTCTTATACCATTGGCGAATTCTATTTTTAGCAGTTGGCGTAACTACAAAGTTCAGCCAATCCAAGCTTGGAGTAGCATTATTACTTGTCAAAATTTCTATGAAGTCACCATTTTGAAGTGCTGTAGATAATGGAGAAAGCTTTTCATTAATTCTTATTCCATTACAGTGATTTCCAACTTCAGAATGAATTCTGTAGGCGAAATCTATTGCGGTAGATCCTTTCCTTAAACCAACTACATCTCCTTTTGGAGTGATCACAAATACTTCTTCATCAAATAAATCTTCTTTAATTGAAGCTAAATAATCATTATGATCCCTTTCATTACCTTCTTGTTGCCATTCTACTAATTGTCTTAGCCAATTAAATCTTTCGGCATTACTTTTAGCAGGAGAACCACCCTCTTTGTATTGCCAATGAGCGGCAATACCATATTCAGCAATTTGATGCATCGAAGTAGTTCTAATTTGAACTTCAATAGGTCGATGTCTGCCAATTACAGAAGTGTGTAAGGACTGGTATCCATTGGGTTTTGGTAATCCTATATAGTCTTTAAATCTACCTGGAATTGGTTTAAAAGTATCATGAACAACTGCTAAAGCTCTATAACAACTATCTGAATTGTCCACGATAATTCTTAAGGCAGCAACATCATAAATCTCGTGAAAATGCTTTTGTTGTCTTTCCATTTTGCTCCATATGCCATAAAGATGTTTTGGCCTTCCTGTTATTTCAAAATTTTTCAAACCTGCTGAAACCAAGTTTTCCTTCATAAGATTCAAAGTTACTTTTAATCTTTTTTCTCTATCACTTCTTTTAACTGCGATTTGATCTTTAAGATCTAGATATTCTTTAGGCTCTAGGAATTTAAAAGCTAAATCTTCTAATTCCCATTTAAATCTGTTTATTCCTAGTCGATTAGCTAATGGTGCATAAATCTCTCTTGTTTCTCTAGCTATTCTTAGTTTTTTCTCATCATTTAGCCATTCAATTGTTCTCATGTTATGAAGTCGATCTGCAAGTTTTACTAAGACAACTCTGATATCGCTGGCCATAGCCAAAAACATTTTCCTAAGATTTTCAGCTTGTGCTTCAGTCCTGTTGTTAAAGTGAATGCCGCCTAATTTTGTTACACCCTCTACAAGTATTTTTACTTCTAATCCAAAATTTGTTTCTATTTCGGATAAATCAATGCCAGTATCTTCAACAACATCATGTAAAAGGCCTGCAGCAATAACAGATGAACTAGCACCTATTTCTTTGAGGAGATTTGCAACAGCAACCGGGTGGATAATGTATGGCTCGCCGCTCGCGCGGAATTGTCCATCATGAGCTTTATAAGCAAGTTTAAAAGCCTTTACTATAAGGTTTTGATTCTCACCAATTTCTTTATTTGATTTTTCATAATTATGAATATCTTTAAGAAGCCAATCGGGAATTTTTATTTGATAATTCAAAGATTCACTTTCATATTTTTTATTTTCAGGCAAAATAGTTTTGGAAACTTCAATTTCGTTTTTTTCTTTTGAATTTGCAGCTGCCTCGGACATTTTATATTGCTTTAGATGTATTTTATTTGGGTCTAGAAAAATTTGCTATGAATCATGAAAAAAAATAAAGAAAAAATTATTATAGTTAAAAATCTTACTGTTAAATATGGTCTAAAACACCAACCTATTATCAAAAATTTTAATTTGGAAATAGATAGTGGAGATCATTTGGCAATAATAGGACCTTCTGGATGTGGAAAGACCACTTTTGCAAAAACATTAGTCAATATATTGCCTGAAAAGGCCACTTCTAAAGGGTATTTATCGATTTCTAGTGTAGATCCTAGGAAAATAAATGATAAAGATGCACAATTATTTAGAAGAAAGAATTTTGGATTTATTTATCAAGACTCTATAAAAAAACTTAATCCGCTAATGAGAGTTGGGGATCATTTATATGAATTATTTAAAACACATGATCAAACTAAATCATCTATAGCTATTAAAAAATTAGTGAGAGAAGTTTTTCAAAAAGTAGGAATTGAAGAAAGTAGACTTGATTCTTTCCCACATCAATTTAGCGGTGGAATGAGACAGAGAGTTTCTATAGCAATGGCACTTGCTTTGAAACCTAAATTATTAATAGCTGATGAACCTACCACAAGCTTAGATACCAAAACAAGTTTTGAAATTATGCAAGAAATAATTCATCTATGTAATGAATTTGATACTACTTTAATTTTAATTAGTCATGATATTAATCTTGCAGCAAAGTGGTGTAAAAAAGTTGCAATAATTGAAAAGGGATCGATTGTTGAAAAAGGGAATATATTAGATATTTTTCAATCACCAAAATCAGATATCGGGAAAAAGTTAGTAAATGCTTCAAAAATAGTTTTAGAACCAAATACTAAAAACAATGCTCGAGATCAGGTTGTTCTAGAGGTAAATAACCTAAGACATTGGTATAAATTAAATTCTTCAATTTTCATTAATAAGTGGAATAAGGCCTTAAATGAAGTTAGTTTCAAGTTATATAAGAATGAGACTCTTGGAATTGTTGGTTCTTCAGGGAGCGGTAAAAGTACATTATGTAGGGCTTTAATTGGACTCCTTAAAGTAAGAGGTGGTGAAATAAAAATTTATGATAAAAATCATGCATCTAACAAAAATAAATCTTTTAAAAAGAACAATAATGTGCAAATAATTTTTCAAGATCCTTTTTCAAGTTTGAATCCGAAAATGACAATTAAAAATATTTTGGAAGATATATTTTTTATTCAAAAAATTTCAGACAAAAGAAAAATGGAAAAAGAAATAAATTTAATGTTAAGAAATTTAAATCTTCCCTTAAATAATGATTTTTTTAATTCTTATCCTAGCCAATTATCTGGTGGTCAATTGCAAAGAATTTCATTAGCCAGAGCGCTATTGTTGAAACCAAAAATTTTGATATGTGATGAGAGCGTTAATATGTTGGATGCTTCAATAAAAATAGAGATTCTTGAATTACTTAGAGTCTTTCAAGAAAAAATGAATTTAACGATTATCTTTATTACTCATGATTTAGGCATTGCTAAAAGATTTTGTGATAGGTTGCTAGTTATGAATCGCGGAAAGATAGTTGATGAAGGAGAAAGTTCTACAATATTCACTAAAACTCAAAACACGTATACAAAATCGCTTCTAAATTCCTCTTTAAATCTTATTTAACTTTAAGAACACTTAGTAATTTTTGAAAATCTAATGGTAATTCTGATTCAAATATCATTTCTTTACCATTTATTGGATGTATAAGTCCAAGCTTAATGGCGTGTAAAGCTTGGCCATCTAATTTACATGGTAGTTTTTTACATCTTCCATATAACGGATCACCCACAATTGGATGATTAATGTGAGCGCAATGTACTCTTATTTGATGCGTTCGCCCCGTATCTAGCTTGAAACTCATTAATGAGTAATTGCCAAATCTTTCTTTTAATTTCCAATAGGTACAGGCATACCTTCCTGAAGTTTCTTCAACTACTTTATATTTCAATCTATTTAATTTATCTCTGCCAATGTTTCCCACTATTTGGCCTTCTTCAGAATTAGGTGCTCCATGAATTACTGCAATATATTCGCGTGATGCTATTTTTTCTTTAATTTGTTTCTGGAGATTTACTAATGCCTCTTGGCTTTTTGCAACCACCATACATCCGGAGGTATCTTTATCTAATCTGTGAACAATCCCAGGTCTTAGTTTCCCATTAATTCCAGGGAGATCTTTACAGTGAAAAAGTAATCCATTCACTAAAGTTCCAGATTTGTGTCCAGGGGCTGGATGAACAATTAGTCCTGATTGTTTATTAATTACTATGATGTGCTCGTCTTCAAAAAGGATATTTAAATCCATTTTTTCAGGTTTCAAATAAATAAGAGGTTCTGGAGGAGGCATCCATATTTGAATATTGTCGCCATTTTTTAATGGGGTCTTTGCTTTCGCGGTTTTATAGTTTACAAGTACTAAACCTGAATTTATAAAATGTTGGATTCTTGCTCTACTTTGTTCTG
>JAOOML010000015.1 GCA_028409275.1 Prochlorococcus sp. AH-716-I09
TAGAAGAAAACAAATACAATTTGTTAGAGGAGAGGATCAGATTAAGGGAAATAGATGCTTACGGTAACGAGGATTATAGAAAATGGATTGGCAATCCACCTCTTGATGAAAAAGCCATTGAGAAAAATATTTATAATGGATCCAAGAGATTTAAAGAGGGTATACCTTACTTCTGGGAAAAAGTAATTTTAAAAAAATTCGGAAGTATGGAATTATTTTTCGAGAAGTGGAGATCGTATTGTAATGAAAACCCTACTATTGATGATGAGATTATTGGATCTATTAGAAAGCTAGAGACTGAAGATTGGTTTGTATTCGTAGCAAGTCAAATAGAGAAATCATGCTTAAACCTAATAGAAAAAAACTACTCAAGTAAAAACAAGGGAAACTACAAAAAAGGTATTAGATTTGAAAATCATTGTATGGAAATTCTCAAACAAAATGGCTGGGAAATAAAAGAAACCCCCAATACAGGAGATCAAGGGGTTGACCTAATTGCATCAATAAATGATTTGAGAATATGTATTCAATGCAAAGATCATGAAAAGGCTATTGGGAATAAAGCAGTTCAGGAAATTTCAGCTGGTAAATTATTTTGGAAAGGTACACATGCAATAATAGTTTCAAAATCTGGCTTTACAAAGTCTGCTCATCAACTAGCAAAATCAAATAAAGTGGAACTAATCAATGAATATCAACTAAAAGATTTAGAAAAGTTTATCTTTTAAATAGTTTTTATCAATTGTGTTAAGCCCTCTTTGTAAAGTAAAAGTGTTGTAAAAATTCCTGAGGCCCATATTAAACCTCTAGCTGTTGGGATATTAAATACATATGCACCAATATATAAAAAACGAAAAATAGGATGAATCAATGCTGCAATTATTGCAATATTAGAGTCAGTTAAAGTAATCAAACAAAGAAGACATGCAGGTGCATGTAGGGAAATACTTTCCCAACAATTTTGATGACACCAAACTGCTCTTTTTCCAAATGAAGGTAATTCATCGAATAAAGCTCTTGGAGCAGACATATTTTCAACAGAATATCCTGCTTTAACTCTCCCTATAGTTAATGGAATAATTGATAATAAAACAACTCCAACTGATAGACAAAGGCTCCAGGCAAAAGCTACTTGCATGTGATTTAAATAATATTATTAGCTTAATAATTGAAGCTCGTTATCGTGATAAATGAAAAATCATTACTATAGATAAAATTTTGCAAATAATGCTGTAATTTATATTTAAAAAAATCATTTATGGATATTTCAAAGATAGTTTTAATTTTTGGGATAAGTTTACTAATATATTTTGCTTTTCTGTTTTTAGGATTTTTTCTTAAGAATAAAAATCTAAAGGCACAGAATCAAAAAAAAGAAGAATAGATTATTAATGCTACGAAAATTTACTATTTTCTCAATATTTTTATATCTTTTTGAATATATTTGATGGAAATAAAATTTGATCCAAATAATAATAAAGGATACTTGAAATTAAAGAAGACAGTTGCTGGTATATGAAAAAATTTTATAAATTTCTTAAAAGTTTTCTATTTATATCACTTTGGCTTATTTTATCCTCATTTTTAACCCGATATTGGAATACTTTTCATTGGGAATATATTTACTTAAACTTCAGAATTATATTTGATAAAGAATTTTGGTTTGTTGTAGAAAAAATTCTTTTAGGATTTGATATTGGTTACTGGTTAGAAGAAGCACTAAAATTCTTAAGTTATGAAATACCTAAAGAATCATTTAAATATTTACCAATTTATTTCGTATTAAAGTCTATTTGGATAAAGAATTAATTTATATTTTTAATAGATTTTAATAAATTCCTTGAAATTCTTGAATAAAGTCGGTGAATTAATTTTTCTTAAAACAAATAAAGTTCCTTTATCACCTCTACAGATTCTAAGCTTATTGCTTAAATAAGTTATCTCTAACCACCCTAATTGTTCATTATTTATTTCTTTCATAGCCTTTAAATTTTTTCTTCCAAATTTAGGACCTATAACACCAGCATGTGTAAATTTGACCCCAATTTTTTTTTCATTTATGTAATTAAGTCTTATTAAAATACCAGTACCAATAATTGATTTTATTCCTCTAGGTTTAAGTAAATTAAGACCATTTAAATTTATGGGATCAAGAATTTGAAGATTATCAATAAAAGGAGAATATTTTAAAAAAGGACTATTAGAACTACTCCACCTAAGCTCCCAAACACCCTGTAAATCTTTTCCATCTTTGCTAAAGGAAAATTTATGATCAATTTCAAGTTGTTCTACAATAGTTCGTATACTCTCTGAATTTGGCGATTTAAGAAGTAAATTTAATAAATCATTTTCGGTTTCCATTTAATAATCGCTGGAGTATATAGCTAAGGATAAATGCTTACCTCCATGTGCTATATTCTATCCAGAATATGTTGATTTGATGACAAAGAGCTATTGGCTAAAGAAAATTTCAATTCCAAATGCTGATTTATTTCTGGAATATATAAGGACAGTATTGCCTTGGATTAAATCTGTGGGAGGAGTAATAGTAAAAAGAGATTTAATACAAGAATCAACCTCAAATGAATGGGATGGAGGGCAGCTTGGATTAGTAATTGAATTCGAATCAAAATTTGCTGCTAAAAAAGCATTTTATTCTGAAGTATTTCAAAAATATCTGCAGTCCAGAGATTTAATGGAACTAGTTACTATAATTACTCTTTAAAAAAATCAACCAATAGCGACCTCACACAAACAACTTATAAGTATTTATTACTATTAAATTATTTATGTAATATTTATAACTTCACTAGCAATAGCATATTTTGCAAAATTTACTTATAAAAGTAATCCGTTAATCAAATGAACTATTCAACAGAAAAAGATGATTATTTGATGACAACTCCATATACAAAAAAAATTCAGCAAAAATTTGAAAAGGTAAAATCTTTTTTAGAGCAAAATGGATTTAATCCTTCATCAGAGAGCTTAATGCAAGATATAGTTAGCTCAGAAGAATATATTGCTAAAAATGGCTTATAAAATATCAGAATATATTCAGAGTTCTTAAATAATAAAAACCGCCTATTAGAAAAGGTAATAATATTCCAATAAATAAAAATATGGATTTCTTTGATTCGCCTTCTGATATGGGGTTAATTTCTGGTTCAATTGCAAAACCATTTTGTCTACCACCGCTTTCGGTTGTATAACCTTTTTTATTCATAAGAAAAATAATCTATGCAGATTATCTCATGTAAAACTTATTTAAAAAAAATTTTTTACATTTAGAATTAAACTAATTTTAAGATCTAATAATTGATTTCAATCTGAGATTTCAATTTGGCAGCTTTTTTTAAAAAACCTACAACTTCCTTACGGCCAGTAGCAAACTCAGCCTTGTTAAGTAACTCGCTATATTTTTTTGTGATTTCTCTATGGTTCATTTTGAATGTTATCTTCTATAAATTATAAAGTTACTAAAAAAAGTTTTTGTATAAAAGATATCAAAAAAGAGTTTAAGTAACTTTACCTATTTAAACCAACCTTTTTTCTTTGGTTTAATCTCTTCTTTAATAACTTCTTTTTTTCTCCCAAATAATCCCTTTTTTTGGACTGTTAAATTCTCTTCAACAGGTTTAGATTTTCTGTTAAATAAGCCTTTTTTAGATTCTTTTTTAATTAATTCCTTTGTGTCAGAAATCTTTGTTTTTTTAGGATTTGATTTTGAATTTTTGGGTTTACTATCTGCGAATAAAGTTTGATATACAAAAAAACCAAAAACAGCAAAGAAGCCAAATGCCTGTACTAGAGCAGTACCAAGATTATCAAACATTTAGGCCTCAACTTTGTATAGTGTTTCTTTTTCTTTCGCTTCTATACATTTTTTATCATCAGACAAGCATTCAATTTCTGCCTTCTTTTCACTATGAGAACTGCAGCCACCTGCATTTGCATTAGATATTGAAAACAAAGTTAGTACCCCTAAAATTAAGGCACATGAGGTGTTAATCGGTTTCATGATTTTTATTTTTATTATGGAAAAATAATTTCGCAATTGCGAAGATAATCTTCTCTTCTGCTAAAAGTATCCCCTTTTTATATATCTATTTATAGTAATTAACTAAATCGATAATTAATATTGCTAGTAATGAAAAACCTAAAATGAAAGGTAAATAAGGATATTTATTTAGAATTTTGTTTAGTTGATTTTTCGATGATTGTTTTTCCTTTTTCTTTTCTCTAGGTGGTAAGCCTAACTCTTCCCTTCTCTTAGCTTCTCCCATAATTTTTTAAACTATTTAAGACTATTTTATATACTTAGTAGTAGTAGTGTATTGTTCTAGATTTAAATTATTAACGGTTAATTTAATTTAAATTTTGGATATATTAAAAATATATAAAAAAATTTCATGATAGAAGTAGTTTGGTCAGTAAATATAATGATTGCAATTCTTATTATTGGTGTTGCCTGGGTTCTTTATTACATATTTACTTATGATCAAAAATTTACTTCCTAGATAAATGTCAAATAAAGATCTAAGTAATTTTCTAAAAAAAATAGATCAACTTAATCAAATTGCTGAGCTAATAAAAAATAATCCTAGTAAAAAGTTATCCCTTTCAAAATGCGAGAATCATGATGAAGTAATTAGATTAACCACTGAATGGGGTTTTGATATTGGTAAAAGGTGGGGAGAATATTAATTGATTTTATTACCAGCATTATTAAAATTGCCATCAACTCCAAATTAAATTCCTAAAATAAATTAGTATTTCTTGTATTGGAATTATGAAAGAAATTGGAGAGATAAAGTCAAATATATATAAAATAGCTGCTGTTACAGATAGAGGGCAAAGATTAAATAAATTAATTTCTCCTATGTATGAGGAAAAAGCTAATGAAATGGATGAATTGATTGATGCTCTTAAAGACTTTAGTTTTG
Organism: Prochlorococcus sp. AH-716-I09; assembly: GCA_028409275.1. Taxonomy (GTDB): domain Bacteria; phylum Cyanobacteriota; class Cyanobacteriia; order PCC-6307; family Cyanobiaceae; genus Prochlorococcus_A. The sequence goes on from JAOOML010000015.1 coordinate 4,947, forward strand.
AAATATCAGAAAAATTATTGTCTGGAGAGTGGGAATTAATTTTTTCTAATGTTGAATTATTTCGAAGTTCTCCCTTCTTCCTTGCTATTGAAAAGGCATTAAATAATGAATTTAAAAGTAATCTTTTTTTTAAATTACATCAATTGCAAGTAGGGTCCTTTGGAATATCAACTATTGGGAGAATTGCTCAAAGGATTGACTTTGACAAAAAAGAATTTATATCTACTTTTGACACTACAATATTTGGGCTCACAACAATTCCTATCTTAGGTTGGTTCAAACTATTGCCTACTTTTGGTGGAAGAGTAATAACTCTAGCAAGTGATTTAGTTTTAAGAAACAATTTGCTTGATATGAACCTGCAAAAGACAAAAGTTTCCAAAGTTGATGGACTTAATAAGATTCCATTATTTAGTGAATTACTTATGGATAGATGGTATCCAGTTAAAGAGGTATGGAATAAGTTACCTTGGAATAAAGAATCGCCAAATTGTCAGGTTTCAATTGTATATTTAGACGAAGAAATGAGAATTATGCAGGATATGTATGGGTCTATTTTTATTTATATAAGGCCTTCAATTTCCTTGTTGAATTCAAATAAAATCCCTAATGCTTAATTAAAAATACTGACTAATATGTTCAGGTTATGAATATGTTGAGGGTGTAAAAAATTATTCAGATTATTCCCCTAACCCTTTAATAGTATTACCTTTACTGTCAGGAGCATATGGTGGCTTTCTAATAATTAAGAAGGCATTTAGATTAGCAAAACAATTTGAGAATGCTGAATAATAATAACAGCAGGCAAATTCAAGATAATAATCCAGATCCTTTCAAATAAAATTTTAATAAAAGAATTACTAAAAGATTTACTATTGCTAAGGCTACTAAACCATTTCTGTTTTTTACATCTAATTTCTTGACTAAATTAGAAAGATAAACGACTGGATTTTCTGGCTCTTTATTATCCAAATTTTATTTAAATATTAATTTGACAAGAAAATATCACAGTTTCATTTGAAGAATTAAAATTGTAAAGATGATTATCCAAAAAGAAATAAATAATTTCTAACCCATAATTCCTGCATTTCTTAAAAACGCTTTACCCATATTGCCAATTACAAAAAATAGAGACAAATTAATTAAAAGGATTATTAATAATGCCAACATTTTATAGTTTGGATTAGTTGAAATTCCATCAAATCCATTATTAAGAAATCTTTTAAAAAGTGATTTGTCAATTTTTGGTTTTTGTTGCTCAGAATCAAGTTTTACTTTTTCTTCTGAAGAATCTTGACTACTTGCTTTCTCTAGAAATTCTGTAAATGCTTTAACATTTTCTTCTTTTTTAATCCCCTCATTAAAATCTTTATTGTCTTCATTCAAATTGGGGGACGATTCGATTGAATTATTTTCCTCAGGATTAAGTTTTGAATCTTCCAAATTAGTATTAAATGCTAGGAGTATATTACACCATAAAAAAAACCCACTCGATCATTTGAAGAGAGGGTTAGCTAAGGTTAAAGTTCTTACTTAAATAATAATTTATTTTAATTAAATTTGCGGTAGTATCATAATGAAGTTTTAATTTAGATTAAATTCAAGGTGATTTTTTTAGTACCTATGTTGGATGCGAATACTAAAAAAGCATGTAAAGATGATTCCTCAATAAGAGAAATTAAAATTAGGAATATAGAACATGCTATTGAACAAGCAGAATTGATGATAAAAGAATCAAAAATGAGCCAAGAAGAATTAACCTTCTTAAAAAGAAAAATATCGGACTCAAGACAGGATTTAGAAATACTTTATTTAATGAAAATTCAATGAATATAAATTTTTTAATCTTTTAAAAGAATTAAATTTTTGCAAAGAAAATTAATTTGTATATTTGAAGACTTATAAAGTTTAATGAGAATGTGAGAATTTTATAAATGTTCTACTTATGTCTAAAAATAATCTATATATACCTTTAAAGGTTGTTCCATACATCTTCATTTCAATTACTGCAATAGCAATAACAGCAGCTACATATGTAATTACTTAGTTTTATAAGCTATGTAAAGTTTTTAGATATTAAATAAATTAAAATATTTGTAATAACTAATTGTATGAATAAATTCAAAATAGCAATTTTTACACTATTAATAATCATATTTTCCCTTATTGGGATTAAAAAATTAATTTATATAAATCAAGTTAAAGATTTAAAAAATAAAGAAGAATCATTTTTTAATGAATCTATACGTGTTTTAAATGAATGCTTCGATCTAGAAAATAAAAACGAAAGAACTCTTAATAAATCAATTGAATTAATTGAATATTGCTTAGAGGAATATGGATATAAAAACTGATTTCAAAACTTGAATGATGAATTTCCTTAATACTCCACTAATATGCAAATAAAAAATTTCTCATCAATAATCTTGTTATGTTCCATAATTTTTTATTAATAATATTTTCATAATTTAATTTTTTAAAATGACTAAAGTTAAATGTTCATATTTAGGAAATTTAAACTGTGAGGCTATTCATCTACAATCTGGAAGTCTTATTAGAACTGATGCACCTTTAGATCACTGCGGTAAAGGTGAAAGTTTTTCCCCAACTGATTTATTAGCAACATCTCTAGGTACTTGCCTACTAACCATTATGGCAATCAAAGCTAAATCCAAAGGATTTGATTTGAAAGATATATATTTAAATATTGAAAAAGTAATGACACAAAATAGCGAGAGGAAGATAAAAGAACTAATAATAGATATTTTTATACCAGAGAGCACTTCTAATGAAACTATTGATTTTTTGAAAAAAGCTTCCAAAGAATGTCCAGTTACAAGAAATTTATCTCAAGAAATAGATATTAAAATTAGTTGGCATAATGAATAAATCTCAAACATAGTAATTACATAAAAAATAATGAAATACTTTATTGGAATAGTCATTCTTTTATTTGGAATATATGTAATGACAGACTTGGCATTAAAGACTAGGTATAAAAGAAAAAGACTTTCAAAAGGAAAAAAATAAGGCATATTTTAATTTTATTTTTTTACTATTTTTTGGTCAATTAAACTAATCAAAGGGATCATGAAATTTACATTTATTCCAACAGTGCACCATGTATAGATAATAAGAAAAAATATTTTTATAAATAAATTAGGGGGTAAGGTGAAAAATATTTTGAAAAATCCTCCAATGAATAATGCCAATATTCCAATTTGAAAAAGACTTTTGATTATCCATTTAAGTCCATTTTTTTTAATGTTTATATAAAACCAGAAAAAAACAAAACTAGATAACAATAAAAATATAAGATTTATGATCATCTTTTAAAAGAAAATCTAATAAATTTGCCATTATCAAGGCATCATGATAATTATTACTTTTATATCTGCTAATTTTTTTTTTAAATGGAAAAGTTATACAAAAAACAATAAAAAGAAATTATTTATTTAAATTTTTTATCTTAAAACATTTTCGATTTTAGTAAATCAACTCTTTTTTGATTCACTCCCAAATCACTTTCTCCAACTCTTGATTCTGATCTTATTGATAAGATGTTTGATTCAGGTAGAAAGGATACTTCTAAGTCATCTACATATTTCATCCATTTGCTGGTTGCTTCAGCGTGAAGATAATCGCCATCAATTTCCACAATCTCAGTTCTTGGAGAGTTTTCAATATATATTTTAATCTCTTCAAAAGGTTTTTCAATATTGTTAACATCCCATTCTTCTAGTACACAATGAGCAATTTCTACACAAGGTTTCAGTTCTACATGTGAGGCAAATGATGAAGAGGGGAATAAAAAGCTTGAACAAATTAAAATTGCTAAAAAAAGTATTTTCATTAACAAAAGAATTTAACAACCCATAATCTAACTAATCAAATTATTAATTTGTAATGACGTCTCTTATTATTTTTGAAGAAAAGATATATTTTTTTATATTCAGGATTAAATTTGTATTTCTAAAAATCCAAAAAAAAAGAGTCTCTCAAAGAGAGACCCTTTTAAAATTGATTTATATCAAGTGTTTCCTTGTTTCCACTGAAATAAATCAATTCCTCCTACACACATTCTTAATATCACACCTAATTTCAAAATATGTAATGCCTAATGGACCTCTATCTTAACTGTCACATCGCAAAAAATACAAAAAGTACTCAAACATTACGGTCGAGTACTTTTAAAGTTATCAGAAAAAAGTGTGTGAGGAGTTTCTGATTTATTTAATCTACTCCGTAGGCAATTTAAAAGGCTACAGTATAAATTACTAATTATTCAAATCTTTCAGATAAATTGGCCGTTGATAAAAAATAAACAAAAAAATAAAAAATTCATGAAAAGCATTTACAAAAAAATCATTTTTATTATTTCGGCAATTGCTCTTTTTTCAGTAATAGTTGGTGTTGTCAAATATTCGCTTACTTATATTGAAAATAATCCCGAAAAATACTTACCTACACAAAAGTAAGACAAAAATTAAGTATAAATTCACTTCAAAAAATCTATAAAGTGTCTTAAATATATGCTACGTAGACAGCTTGAGTCATGAAAATCAAAAATACTTCAGTTCTTAATCAGAATAATATTCATTTAAGTCAATTCAAAAATAAGCATAAATATCAAATACTTGAGAATTACTGGAAGAAAAGAAAGAAAGAATGTGAAAAAAATCTTTCAAAATTTTGCTAAACGATAATTATGAATTTTATTTTTTCTTTTTTATTAGCATCTGTAATGTGGGTACAAGTTCCGCAGTGGGAAGCTGACTGGTCAAAATGTGCTGTAGATGTTCCCGATTCATCATGTCACTGGTACGTAGCTGCTCCCGATAATACGTTTGGGGAAGGATTTAATTGGGAAAACGCTCCTTGGTTTGATGCTAATGGATTACAGGATGTTGCTAAAATTGATAAAGAATCTGTAGTAGAAAAACTTCAAAATAACTAAAGTTTCTATTTCATCAATTAACTTTTAAAAGTATTTAAATCCAATTGCTTAGTGGTTAACTTTTGATTAATTAAAAAATTTTTATGCGTTTCAAAGTAAGTCTCAAAAAAAATGGAAAGGAATTTGATGAAGTTGTTATAGCTAATAATAAAAAAGAGGCTATGGAAGTAGCTTTAAAAAACAATCCAGAGGCTCAAGCATTAAACTCTGATTGGACATTTAAGATTTAATTATTTACGAAGTTTAGGAATCAAAAGAGATGCGACACAAATAACACTAATTGCAGGTCCAGGCGATAAATTAAAGACTATAGAAAGAATAAAGCCCAGAACTGAGATGCATAATCCAAAAAATGAAGACCTAATCATTGCAATTCTTAAACTATGAGCCTTATTTAGTCCTAACAGAGTTGGGGTAGAAAGAAGAGCAATAACAAGAATTACTCCCACTGCTGACATTGAACTAACAATTACTAATGCCGTTGTAAAACTCAAAGCAAGATTTAATAAAGAAACGTTTATACCACTAGCGGTATTTTTCTTAGAGAATGGTATTTCATTTAATTGACATTGAAGCAATTTTGATACATTTGTTAAGGCAAAGTCCTTTAAAGCCGAATCACATCTTTTCTTGAGTTGCTCGGTTGGTTTGTTGCCCTCATATAAAAGTGCTATTAGAGCACCAAGTGAATGGCCCATTAAGATATAAGAATCATTTGGTAATCCAAATTCACCATTTTTATGAACTTTTAATAAAGCATCTAAATCTTTAATTCTGTATAAGAAAAAGTCTGCACTTCCTGGGATTGCTTCCTTACCCTCGAGTACTTCTAAAAAAGCTTTTAAATTACTTCCTCTATGATCTATAAATGCTACTGGCCAACCCCTTCTAGTTAATTGATTTCCTATCCATTTGAAATTATTAATTTCACCTCCAAGTCCGGGCATAAAAATAATCAGTTTTTTATCGTCGTCTGTTTTATTGGTCTTCCAAAGTTCAATTTCAAGAGGTTTTACTCGGTGAGGAGCATAAATTTTTTTATTTAACTTTATAAGATCTGAAGTGAAATTATTATCATTGTTTTTAAAAAATTCATAGTTACTTTTTTCAAGATTATTTAATTTCGATATAAGATCCTGTTGCAAAGCTAATTCATTTTTCCAAGATTTAATTATTAAAATTAAATTATCAATATCTAAATAAATTTCTTCTGAAGGTAATGCTTTTATGATGTCTAAAGTTGAAACTTCTTTTTTATCCTCTAATAAATTTTCTATAGTGTTATAAATTTCTATTCCATTATTGTCATTTGGAACCTCAATTGTTTTGCTTAATTCTGTAAGAATTTTACGCCCTATCCAACTTCTTAATAATTCTCTATTTAATCCTTCTTCCTCGAAAACTGGAAATTCCATAAATTTTGATAATTCAAAAACTTTTTGAAATCCATTATTTTTTAACCAATCTATTAATTCTGTTGAATCCTCTTTGTATTTTTCTAATTTTGATAATTGGTCTATAGTAAGAGGTATTGTCATTTCTTCAAACCTAATATTTATCTTTTCAGCAGCCCTTAAACCATTATTAAGAAATAAACCACAAAAACCTAAAAAAATTATAAAAAAGTTTCTCACTTGTGATTAGTTTAAATTATTTTCAAATTAGCAGAAATTGGTGGATTCAATTTCCATATCTTTTGAGGTTAATAACCAAGATAAGATTTTATGCTGCATTTGGAGCAGGAGGTGTTATTTATTTAACATCACTCATTTTTAATAACATTGGATTATCGGCAACAAATATAGGACTTGGTTTTACCATATCAGCAATAATAGGCACCGTAACAAGAATTTTTACAGGTAATTATCTAAATAAAAAAGGGAAAATACAATTTCCATTAATTACTTCATCAATACTAAGTATTGCTGCAAGCTTATTCCTTATTTTTTCAAGAGATACTTTTTTTTATATAGTTGGCCAATCATTTGTTGGGGCGGCCGCAGGTATATATTGGCCTGCTGCTGAGTTTGGAGTGCCCTATTTTTGCTATCCGATAGACACACGAAAAGCTTACGCCCTTGTTAGGAGTTCAGAGGCTTTAGGAATATTTTTAGGAGTATTCTTAGGGGGTTTTATGACTAATTTTTTTTACTCCAAATCAATTTTTATAAATGATATTTTTTGTATGTTAGTTATTACTTATTTAATTTCTAGAAATAATTCTTTTATTAAAAGAAACTTAGAAAATTTCAAACAAAAATTAGTTAATCCAATCAATCAGAGGCAATTGAAATGGAATAAAAATTCCATAATAATAATTTTATCTATTTTGTTAATAACTACTTCTTTAGCTTTGATTCAGGTAACTTTGCCTTTGGACCTTGTTAAGGGTGGAGTATATCGCAATTCATTAAGTAAAGAAATTACTAGTCTTGTAATTTCTATCCAGTTAATTTTGTTGTTGTTTTTACAATGGCCCGTCGGCTCTTGGATATCAAAGAAAGGAAGATTATTTGGCTTGAAATTTAGTTTGATAACTTTCTCTTTTGCTTCATTTTTATTATTTATTTCTAGTTATTTAAATACCCAAGCTTTTTATTTGATTTCTTTTTCATTGATATTAGTTAGTTTAGGGACTGCTTCATTTCTTCCAACATCAACAGATGTTGTTTTCAGGATAGCTCCTTCAAACAAAAAAGGTTTTGCGCTTGCTCTATTGTCACAATGCTTCGCTATGGGCTATTTTTTTGGACCATTTATTTCGGGACGCATATTAGACCAATTTGGTTATGCTTCAATAATCTGGCTTTCTATCTCATCTTGCTGCTTTTTTGTATTTGCAATTTTATTTAGGAGATTATTTTAATTAATCTTTAAAAATTAATTTTTTTCTAATTCAATAATTCTTCTTTCTCTTAGAAATAAGAAAAAAGGTGCAGAAAATGCAAATGCTATAAGAAAAGTTCCAATATAAACAACCCACATGTTCTTCATATTTAATTTTTTTGATTCGTTTACTATCCATATAAAAATAGCGCTAGCTCCCACTAATAAGTCTCTAGAAATCGACTGAGCTGCAGGGTTGGCATTCGCTAAGGAAATGAAGTTATTAATGTCAAAACTATTTCCATATTCCTTAGCAAATTCGATATTTGCCATCATTGGAAGGATAGCTCCTAAAATAGATATAAAAAGGTAAAGATAAGATAGGATCTCTTTTTTATCTTTTAGAATGTTTAAAGAATTCACTTGTCAAAAATATTCCTTCTAATAATAGTATTTAAATGCTTATGGTTGTTGAAAATAAAAATGAAATTGAAGAATATAAATTTAAAAAAGGGAATTTAAATTTTGCCGTAGTTGGTCATATTGAGTGGATAAATTTCTTAAGAGTTGATAAATTGCCGAAGCCAGGAATTATCTCTCATTCTATAAAATCCATTGAATATCCAGCTGGTGGTGGCTCTATTATCGCGAAAATACTTTCTGATTTAACTTTAAACCAAATTCATTTTTTTACTTCATTAGGTAAGGATGATTATGGAGATAAGTGTTTCAAGATTCTCTCAAATATGGGAATTAAGTTGCATGTAGCTTGGCGTGATAAACCAACTAGAAGAGGATTTAGTTTAATTGACTCTCAAGGTGAAAGAGCAATAACAGTTATTGGAGAAAGGTTAGCTCCAACTTATAATGACAAGTTAGAATGGAACATTTTAAAAAAAATGGATGGAGTTTTTATTACTGCATCTGATTCAGAGATTTTTAAAATGGCTAGATCAGCTTCAATATTGTGTACAACACCAAGGGTAGGATTAAATACAATTAATAAATCAAATGTCCTTTTAGATGGATTGATAGGTAGTAATCTTGATCCAGGTGAGGTTTTTTCTTTTTCTGAATTATCGTTAAAACCCAAATATACTATTAAAACCGAGGGAGAGAAGGGAGGCATAATATTTCCAGGTGGAAGATATGAGGCTCTTAAAAACAAAAAATTAAAGGTTGATTCTTATGGATGTGGCGATTCTTTTGCTGCTGGTATTCTTTATGGAATGGCATCTAAATGGGATATAGATAAAAGTTTAAATCTTGCTAAAGTAATGGGTAGAGATGCCAGTGAATTTTTCGGCCCATATGCAAATAATGATGAAAAATAATTGAATTAACACTCATGAGCAACATAGATAATAAAAACAAAAATATTCTTGTAGAAAAAATTATCGTTTTCTTTATATTTACTATTTTTTTAGTTTATAAAGCTTTGAAAACCTTATCTAGGATTTTTACTTATGGAATCTTAAAAAACGAAATATTAACTACTAAAAGTAACTTAGGCGTAGATATAAAAATTAAAATTAAATAGGTAATGAATATATTTTTAGTTTTTCTAATTTTAGGAGTTATTTTTTTTGTCTACAGAAAAATTAAATCTAAAAAACCAAAGAACTTAAAATTAGACAAATTTAAAAATAAACTGCAGAGCACGCAAACAAATATTGAAAGAATCTTTTTAAGGGAGGAAGAAAAAACTTTCTCAAATCCTAATATAAATATTTATATTGGGATTATCGATAATGAAGAAAATATAAATAGAAAATCCAATATACACAGAGCAAGACTTTCAAAATTTAAGAAATCCAAATTAAATGGTGAAATGATATTTCAAGACAATGAGCAAAGGATTTATAAATTTAATAATGGTAAGAAAGTTTACTTATGATTTTTATTGCTAACTACACTCAAGACTTTCTCTTGTTGAAACTCCTGTTGTTGGATTGATTCCATCAGCAATTTCACAAAGATTTCTTTGGTCTTCGCTGTCAAGAATGGCATAAGAAAAATCTGCTCCTTCTATTTGAGCTCCTGCAAAACTGCTGCCAGAAGCGATCATATTTATTAAAATAGCATTTCTAAGATCAGTTTTTTGGAAATTAACTCGATCAGAAAGAGTATCGGTCAGGTCGATTCCATTTAAATTAGAACCTTTTAAATCAGATAGGGTTAATGTGGTTCCATGTAAATCAACATCACTAAAATCTGCGTCTCTCGCAACTGCTCCAGCTATGGAAGACAAATGAAGATCCTCTCCATGGAAATCAAATCCTGTAATATTAGATCTTACATAACTTGGGACTTCGTCTCCTTCTCCCTTAACAGCAACATTCGCCCCAGCAAAGACCGGAGAGGATAAAACTAAGAAAGAAAAAGTTATACATAAAAAATATCTTAAAAAACTAAAAAATGTCATATTAAAAAATTTGAGTAATTTAATTTTATAACAATTAGATAATTTTTTTAAATTGATGTATAAATTTGGAACTCCATTTTAAGATTATTTAACACTATAAATTTTAAATCTAGGCTCTAAATTAGATATACAATCTAGAAGTTTTTTGTTGTCTTTACTACTCGTAACCTTGAATTCAGATTCAACTGTACCTCCTTTATCTCTAATGGCTTGATTTAAAACTATGGAACCGTTTTCGTCAGATACTGATCTATGAAAAGTTCCTCTAGGTATTCTTAGAATGTAGCCGCATGATTCTAATCTAACTTTATAAAAGGGATAATCCCACCCAAAATTAACAAGAAAAAATGTTCTACCTCCAGAGATGGCTAATAGATTATCTTCTTGATTGTGATGTATGTAAAATTGCCAATTGTTATAATCTTCATCATTATCATTTGGAGGACTAACTGCAGGCCCACTGTGAATAACTAAATCTCTATAATTTGATTCATAAATACTAATATCAAAGAATCTGACATCTTTTGTGTCGCGAAATTTTTCATAACTTATCAATTCAAACATTTTTGATTTGTTTGGTTTGATTACTGGAATTTCTAAACTTGAATTCAATTTTCTTTAATTATTAAACAAATGAAAACAGATATATCTCTCTTAGAACGTATCAATTAACACTAAAAAGGAAACATATTATTATTTATATTTTTATTCTTATTTTAAAAGATTAAAAGTTTAGTTTTTATTTAATTTCGAGAGGTTTGATTTCCCAGGATAAAGTATTTTCTAGATTATTTTTACCTGTAAAGTTTCCTGTAATTACAGAAGTCAAATTAGATTTAGAAGAGGATACCAAAGTTAAATATCTTTCATCTATTAATCCTTTTCCACTTGGATCAAAACCTCTCCAGCCAGCACCTGGAATATATAATTCTGCCCATGCATGTAAATCTAACTCAGAAGGCAACGGGTCTTCAAAATGATAACCACTTACGAACCTACTAGGGATACCAATAGACCTACAAGCTTCAACCATTAGCATTGCTAAATCTCTGCATGAACCTATACGTTCTTTAAGTGTTCTGCTCGCTGGCCATGCTGGACCTGTATGTCTTTTTGTATATTTAACCCGATCTTGAATAATCTCTATTAATTGATAAGTGAATGATAATGCGTTATTAAAACTTCCTGCTAATGCTTCTTGGGCAAGTTCTACGGCAGAGGGATCGTGTTGTCCATTTGGCATCCATCCCTCTAATGCCCCTTGTAAATCTCTGTTAATAATGCTTCTACAAAAAGGTAATGTTAGATCTCTATTTTTAACCCCATCAATAATATTTGGATGTTTAATAGTCTCAACTTCGCTAATTGATTCAATAATTAAATTATCTGTTAATCCGTTGAATCTAATTCGATGAATCTCCTCGCCACTGGCAGCAAGTAATGGATAAATAATTTCTGGTTCTGGGGTTATTTTTAATTCAAAATTTTTCAACTTTTGGAATCCATTTGACCTTGGCTTTATACACAATCTATGCTCGCCTAACTGAACAAGGTCTTCATATTTATATTCAAGTTTGTGAATGTATTTAATTCTCATTAACAAAATTCTTAATTAATAAAATATTTTTCTTGAATGAGATCATTTAATTTATTTAAATCAATTTGCAATGAATCGATTGCCTCATGTAAACCATCATTAATTATATCTTCAATTCTGATATAACTCCACTTTGCTTTGAGCAAGCCTCTCATGCATTCTAATTCTGAAGGATTTTCAGGAAGAGGTGAGGCATCTATCATCTTAAGTGTGTTGCTTATCCCATCAAGACAGTATCTTATTGATCTCGGAAAAATTGGATCAAGTAAAAGGAATCTTGCAACAGAATTAGGCTTAATAGAATTTTGCTCTGCTTTCCTAAACATTTGATAAGCTCCCGCGGATCGTAAAAGAGCAATCCATTGCAACTCATCAAGAACTCCTCCAAGTTCATCTAGGCTGGGTAGAAGTAAATAATATTTAACATCTAAAATTCTCGATGTTTTGTCAGCTCTCTCAATTAATCTTCCAAGAATGCTAAATCTCCAAGCAAGGTCTTTGCTTAAAGTTGCATCTGTAATTCCATAAAAAAGCTGACATGCCCTCCTTATTTCACTTAATTGTTCTTGTCTTGGCTTATTCCATATTGCTTCTCCTTCTTGCATATTCCAATATAAAATATTAATTTGTTCCCACATTTCCGTGGTCAAAACGTCTCTTATTTGTCGTGCGTTTTCTCTAGCTAATTGAATACATGAAATTATGCTATTTGGGTTTAAACGATCTCTTATTAAAAAATTAATAACGTCATCAGGTTTTTTCTCTGGGAATCTTTTATCAAAAGATTCTCTGTCACTTGAAGCATCAATTAATGGGAGCCAAGGTTCTGCACTCCCTGGTGGACAATCTAATGACATTGCTTCACTTACTTCCACGAAACGAGATATGTTTTCTGCACGTTCTAAATAACGATTGATCCAATAAAGAGATTCTGCTACACGACTTAAAAGCATATTATTTACCTACAACCCATGTATCTTTGCATCCTCCACCTTGAGAAGAATTGACTACTAATGATCCTTTTTTTAATGCAACCCTCGTAAGCCCACCAGGGCTAACCCATGAATCTTTTCCTCTCAAGATATATGGTCTTAAATCAACATGACATGGATATAGTTCTCCATCACATAACGATGGCACAGTAGATAATTCTAATGTTGGTTGTGCTATGAAATTTCTAGGATTTTTTTTAATTTTATTAGCGAATTCTCCTATTTCACTGGTTGTTGAGTGAGGTCCAATTAACATTCCATAACCCCCAGCTTCTGCGACAGACTTAACAACAAGTTTTGATAAATTTTCTAGAACATACTCACGATCCTTTTGGTAATGACAAATATAAGTTTCTACATTTTTAATAATAATTTCTTCATCAAGATAATATTTAATCATTTTTGGAACAAAAGAGTAAATCATTTTGTCATCTGCTATTCCAGTCCCAGGTGCATTTGCTAAAGCAACATGACCTGCCTTGAAAACATCAAGTAATCCGCCAACACCGAGGCAAGAATCTTTTCTGAAATTAAGAGGATCTAAGAAATCATCATCAATTCGTCTGTAAATGACATCTACTCTTTTTAATCCAGAGGTAGTTTTTAAATATACATAATCATCATTACAAACTAAGTCATGACCCTGTACTAGTTGGATACCCATTTCTTGAGCTAAATAACTATGTTCGAAATATGCACTATTAAAAATTCCAGGAGTTAGTAGAACTATTTTTGGAGTGTCTGTCCAAACAGCAAGTTCTTGAAGAGTTTTTAAAAGATATGATGGATATTCATCAATTGGTTTTACTATTCTTCCAGAAAAAAGATTAGGGAAAATATTTTTCATAACTAATCTATTTTCTAAAAAATAAGCAACCCCAGAAGGACACCTTAAATTATCTTCTAAAACATGCCAATCCCCCTTTCTGTCCCTTATTAAATCAAGTCCTGAAATTTGACACCATTTATTTAGTGGAGGTTTGAAACCTATCATTTGTGGTCTCCAACCTTCTGAACTCTCGATTAACTCTCTTGGAATTATTCCGTCATTGATTATATTTTGAGAATTATAAATATCATCTAGGAATAAATCAATCGCTTCGAGCCTTTGTTTTAAGCCTTTTTCTAATATTACCCAATCATCTTTACTGATTATTCTTGGAAGTGGATCAAAAGGTAATATTCTCTCAGTACCTTTTAAACCAGTATCGTTTAATCTAAAAGTGGCACCATGTCTTAATAATAATTTTTTTGCTGCAGAATGATTCCTGTTTAACTCTTCAAGACCCATATTATCTAAAGAGGACAGAAGAGGAATCAATATTTCTCTTGCAGAGTTGACATTATCCTTAAAGTATTCATCAAAACTATTTTTTGGACGATAGCTTGAAAACATATATTTCATCGTTTAATAACTTTTACTTTAGCTTCAAATCTTAATTAGTATTTATGGCTACAAAAAAAAATATCTCCTAACTCGATCTATTTCTTTATTTTGATCATTGAAGTATATTTTTTAAAAACTAAAAAGTATGAATTCTAGTAATTGGCAATTTGTTTTTTTTAGATATTTCGCAAGCTTTCTTTTTATTCTTTCTCACAGTTTGCTTGTTCTTGATCATTTACCTATTGGGGCGGCACTCCATGGACTTGGGGAAGTTTTTATTGCCCCTTGGGCGTTTAGGGAAAGAGCTTGGGATCTTGTGGTTATTGCAGTTTTGTTTTTCTTCTTCGATATCTGGGGAC
>JAOOML010000016.1 GCA_028409275.1 Prochlorococcus sp. AH-716-I09
TTTACAAAAAATTATTAAAATTAGGTAAGTTAATTCAAACGTAAGCAATATTGATTAGTGAAATAAAACCCAAAAATAATAACAGCAAAACTAAAAAGCGATTAGACCAGATTTTATTCAAACCATTGAACTTAAATTCATTCATGCCCAAGTTCCATTACTAGATCCAAATGCCGTCAGTATAGTGACTGCAACAAAAAGATAAGGAACAAACTTTAAGGATAATTTTTTTGCTTGAATTTTAGACATTTAATTTTTTCTTTTAATATAACACAATATTACTAATCATGAAGCTATCTCCTTAAAAAAGGGGCTTTTACTGGTAGCAAATCACAATACTGTATCATAAATGTTTAACTTCTTACTTTTAATCTTATCTCTTGTCAGCAAGTCCAGTAAATTAGGCTCTATGTTTTTATCAAAAACATAGAGCTGATAAAAACGTTATCCTAATGAATCTTCCTTAAGCAAACTCATAGTCAATAAAATGATTTTTGTTATAATAAAAAAGTTAATTTTTTCAGAAACCTTGGGAGCGTGGTGGAATTGGTAGACGCACCGCACTCAAAATGCGGCACCTTCGGGTATGTCGGTTCAAGTCCGACCGCTCCCACTTTGATGAATACTTATAGTCGATTCGATATATCTTTCAAAAAAGGGAAAGGTTGTTGGCTATGGGACAAAACAGGTAAAAAGTATCTTGATGCAGTTGCCGGTATAGCAACTTGCAGTCTGGGTCATAGCGATAGAGTTTTGAGAAGAAGACTATCAACTCAACTAAAAAAGATTCAACACATTTCAAATCTCTACAAGATTGAAGAACAAGAACAATTAAGCAGAACTTTAACGAATATGAGTTGTGCTGAAAGCGTTTTTTTCTGCAACAGTGGTGCAGAAGCAAATGAATCAGCAATTAAATTAATTAAAAAATATGGAAATACAATAAATAAAGGTAAAGAATCAATTATCCTCGCTGCGGAATCCAGCTTTCATGGAAGGACGCTGGCAACCTTGAGTGCGACTGGTCAGCCCAAATATCAAAAAGGTTTCGAACCAATGATTAAAGGGTTCAAATTTTTTAAATTTAACAATTTTGATTCGGTAAAAAAATCATTTGAAGAGTGTAAAAATAATGATCAAAAAATTTCCGGCGTTTTGGTTGAACCAATACAAGGAGAAGGTGGCGTAATTCCTGGAAGTAAAATATTTTTTAAAAGCTTAAGAGATATATGTGACAAATATAATTCTCTTCTCATTTTAGACGAGGTCCAAAGTGGTGTAGGTCGAACTGGGAAAATGTGGGGTTATGAGAATTTAGGAATTGAACCTGATGGATTCACCGTTGCCAAAGGACTAGGAGGAGGTCATGCAATTGGCGCATTATTGGTAAAAGAAAAAGCCAACATTTTTTCTCCTGGAGATCATGCAAGCACTTTTGGAGGGAATCCATTCGCCTGTAAAGCTGCCTTAACTGTATTAGAAGAAATAAACAGAAGAAATCTTATCAATAATGTTTATCTAAGAGGGGAACAATTAAGTGCTGGGTTTGAAGAATTGTCAAAAAAATTTCCAAATATTATTAGCGGTAAAAGAGGTTTAGGTTTAATACAAGGTCTCGTGATCAATGATGATTATGCTGATGCAAAAAAAATTACATTAAAAGCTTTTGATAAAGGATTACTGGTAGTTCCTGCAGGAGGAAACGTTGTAAGAATTGTCCCACCATTAGTTATATCTCGAAGGGAAATTAATATTCTTTTAGATAAGCTAAATTCAATTTTTGAAGAGTTATAGCAATTTAAATTTTGAAAAATGCAAATTTAAAAATTTTTGAATTATTTTCTCCTAAATATGAAAGGGATAATATCAAGTTAGGTTTATCAAGAATTAAAAATGCACTTCAAGAACTTGGTAATCCTTGCGAGAATATCCCTGCGATACAAATTATTGGAACCAATGGGAAAGGATCAATCGCGGCATATCTAGAAAGTATACTTTTTGAAGCTAAAAAGAATTTTGGTGTAACGACATCTCCTCATCTTTTTGACGTATGCGAGAGGATTAGAGTTAATAAAAAAAATATTAACAAAACTGATTTTGAAAAAATCTATAGATTGATAGAAAAAAAATTTTCAACATTTGAATTAACTCCTTTTGAAAAAATCATTTGCTGCGCACTAAATTTTTTTGACAATAAAAAAGTTGAATTGCTCATTCTTGAAGCTGGCTTAGGGGGACGATTAGACGCAACAACAGCCCATAAATCTAGGCCAATAATTGCTATTGGGAATATTGGCTTAGACCATAAAGAATTTCTTGGAGATACGATTGAAAAAATTGCCAAAGAAAAATTAGCAGTTATTGAAAAAAACACAATTGTCATCTCATGCAACCAAAATACTCAAGTTGAAAATTTAATAACCAAAAAAGTTAAAGAGGTTGGAGCAAAAATTATCTGGAAAGATTCAATTTCAAACAGCTACGATCTTGGATTAAAAGGAATTTTCCAAAAGCAAAATGCTTCAGTAGCTATTGGAGCAATTGAAGCGCTGAATAATTTGGGATTTGATATTAAAGAAAAACACATAACTGAAGGTCTTAAAAAGACAGCTTGGAACGGAAGGCTAGAAATAATAAATTATTGCAACAAAGAAATTCTTGTAGATTGTGCGCATAATTATCCTGCTGCAAAAGCACTCTCTTATGAGCGAAGCAATTGGGAGAATGAAGATAAAGGAATTTATTGGATTTTAGGTGTCCAAAGACAAAAAGATATTTACGCAATATTAAAAACACTTCTAAAGAAAAATGATCACTTATTACTTGTGCCAGTTCCAAACCAACCTAGTTGGCAATTAAACGACCTCTCTCAGATTAAAGAAATTGACTTTCAAAAAACAATTGAATTTAAAACATTTGAACTTGCCATTAAGTATTTATTTTCTCTAGAAAAATGGCCTCCTAATCATCCTGTTCTAACAGGTTCTATTTTTTTAGTTGCTGAATTTATTAAATTTGCAAATAAACAGAAATCTTAAATATTAAATATTAAATTGTTCCTTTACTTCCCAACCTTCCAATTTTCCTGGATTTAATAGCCCTTTAGGATCAAATTTTAATTTCGCTTTTACTTGATCTGCGTCCACTACTCCTAAGCCTCCGCCTTCGACAGTTAAAACATGGGGATTAAAAATAAACGCACCAAGTTTCTTACAATCGTCCATTATTTCATTTAATTCATCTATCCCATTCCATTTTAGTACAGGCAAAGCCGCTAATCGCGGTGATCCTTGTTGAGAAACTGCCTCTAAATGCCAAAGAACTTTTTTACCCCATTTTTTTCTCAAAAAATTAATCAATTCTAGTTCATTATTAAGTGGCAAAAGCATCTGCAAATACGTCCAATTTTTATCCCTAGACCTCATATGAAGAGTGGTATGATTCCATACGACTTCAGAAATTCCATTGACGAGTTTTTCTTCTTCCCCAAAGAGGATAGATTCAACTTTGAATTTTTTACAAATTAGTTCTATGGTTTTTGTTCCTCCAAGAGTAGATTGAATTAATATCTTGTGACTTCTAGAATTACTTTTAAACCATTTTGGCATTTGATCTACAATTTCTTTTTCAAGAATTGCTCCTAGTTTCAGATCAATTGCTGCGCTCGTAAGAGTTTTTAATATTTCTATTGTTTTTTCAAATTCAACACAGTCGATAACTATTGAATACCATTTACGTTTAATATCAGTAGCAAGTAATAAAGAAGTAATTATTCCATTAGTCCCATAAGCATGATTTAGAGCTTCAGATTCTTCAGCATCAAATTTTAATAATGCAGGTTTTTCATTCATCGTCACTGCCTCTAAACCAATAAGATTTCCTGGATCTCTTAAAAATCCCCACCTAATGGACCCAATACCTCCTGATCCACCTGATATAAAACCTCCAATTGTTGCAGTTTTCCAAGTACTAGGGAGTAACCTCAATTCCCTTCCATATTTCTCTAATTGTTTATTTAAATCTCCCATAACACAGCCAGACTGTACTTTTACAAAACCTGTATCTGGATCAAATTCTTCTAACTTATTAAAGTGACTCATCTGCATTACAACTCCTTTAAATAGAGGTACAGCTTGTCCATAATTTCCTGTACCCGAACCCCTTAAAGTAAGTGGGATAGAAAATTCCCAACAAATTTCTGCTACTTCCTTTACCGCTTTGTGATCACTAGGTCTTACCACCAAATCAGCAATACATTCGTCTAATTTTTCAGTAAGGATTGGAGAGTAGTTGTAAAAATCTTTTGAAAGTCTTTTTATATCGGATTGACTTTCAATAATCTCTAAGTTTTTTACATCCCTAAGTTTGTCTATAAATTTTTGATTATTAGATGACATTAATAAATTCATTACATTACTTACAAGTTAATCTATTAGCGATGTAATTCGCCTTTTATAAATACTTTTCTTTTTAAGTTACAAGAAAAAACATCTGCCCATCTTTGGGCATCTAAAATCACGAAATCAGCAGGACAACCCTTTTTAATTAAACCATCCCATTTTAAGTTTAATAATCTGCTTGGAGCTAAAAAAATTGAAGATAGAGTCATTCTTTCCCATGGATTTAATTGAAGCATAGGTATCGCGCAAGACAACACATAAAAAGGGTCAAAATTACCAAATGGATACCAAGGATCTTGAACGTTATCACTACCTAGAGATACATCCACGTGTGATTTTTGTAATTGCTTTATTGGCGCAACTGGTCTTTTAAATGAGGTAGTTTTATTATCTCGATTGAGCAGCCAAAAATTTGTTAAGGGTAAAGCAATCACCTTAATATTTTTATCAGCCATTTTTTCTCCTAAATTTAAAATCTCATGATGACTTAGAGAAATAAGACTACTCAAATGACTACAAGTAATTGGAATACTATTAATTTGTAAATTTTCGATAGTCTCTAATAAAACTTTTATTCCTGCTCCAGGCTCAATAATTGACTCATCTATGTGCAAATCAATTTCTAATTTATATTTACTGGCTAGAAGAAGCATCTTTGAGAGAAATTTACTTATGTCTTTTTTATTAAAAGGAGGAACAATAACACCCCCTAAAATACCTCCACGAGAGGAGAATATTTTTGCTAACTCTTCTCCACTTGAAGTATCCCAGAATTCCAGTGGAGCTAAAGCAACAAATTGTAATGTCAACTCAGATAAAAATTTTTTTTGTAATTTAAAAAGTTCAATCCAAATATCAATCGATTGGCTTTTGTATGTATCAATATGACTTCTAATAGCTCGGTATCCATTTTTTATGGCAAGTTTTAATGATTTCTCAACTCTCTCTAGAACCTTATCTTTAGTTCTAGTTTTATGTTCTTCGAGATTTACTGATAATGCGCCTCTATAGTTTGATTCCAGATTAGGAAAATCTTCCCATATAAAAGATTTATCAAAATGCGAATGCGTCTCAACAAATCTTGGGAAAAGAATATTTTCTGGTTTTTTACCTTCATTCTTTATGGGCTTTAACTCAGAAACAAAACCATCCTCCCAAGTTATAGAAATTGAACATAAATCCTCTAAATCAATATTGAGGTTATCAAAATCTTCTATTAAACAAAGGCTTCTGGGAATAAGAACCTCAGCTTTACCGGAATTACTCAAAATTTTTAATTTTCTTCTATTTTAAGACATTTAGAAAACTTTAATGAATAAGAAAATAATTCAAATTTCGCTTAAAGATAAAAATAACTATGAAAAATTACCCTTGAGTTGTTAAATTTATAAATGTGAGGCGGGCGTCGCCAAGTGGTTAAGGCAGCGGCTTGTGGCGCCGCTATTCGGGGGTTCGAATCCCCTCGCTCGCCCTCAAAAAAATTGCAGCAAAATTTTTTAACTTGTAATTTTGAATTAAAGAATCATAAAAAATTCCTAGCAAAGTGCTAACAACAACAAAAACAGAAGAAAAAAAATTCCAAAAAAATTCAATAGCTGGCAGTTATTGGATAACCACATTTGGATGCCAAATGAACAAGGCTGACTCTGAGAGAATGGCTGGGACATTAGAGAAAATGGGATATACCAGAGCAGAAAATGAATTAAATGCCGATTTAGTTTTGTACAATACATGTACTATCAGAGAGAATGCGGAGCAAAAAGTTTATAGTTTTCTAGGAAGGCAAGCAAAAAGAAAGCATAAAACACCTAGCCTAAAACTTGTTGTTGCAGGTTGTCTTGCTCAGCAAGAGGGGGAGTCCTTACTAAGAAGAGTCCCAGAACTTGATTTAGTAATGGGTCCTCAACACGTTAATAACCTTGAGAACCTGCTTGGGAAAGTTGATTTAGGAAATCAAGTTGCTGCCACAGAAGAAACCTTTATCTCTGAAGACATAACAAGTGCCAGAAGAGAAAGCTCTATTTGTGGCTGGGTTAATATCATTTATGGATGCAATGAGAGATGTTCATATTGTGTAGTTCCCTCTGTTAGAGGAAAGGAGCAGTCAAGGTATCCAAATGCGATAAAAAATGAGATCCAAAAATTAGCTGATGATAAATTTAAAGAAATTACTCTTTTAGGTCAGAATATTGATGCTTATGGTCGAGATCTTCCAGGGACTACAAAAGAGGGTAGAAAAGAAAATACTCTTACTGATCTCTTATATTATATTCATGATGTTAAAGGAATTCGCAGAATAAGATTTGCTACTAGTCATCCAAGATATTTCTCAAAAAGATTGATTCAAGCTTGTTATGAACTAGATAAAGTCTGTGAACATTTCCATATTCCTTTCCAAAGTGGAAATGATGAAATATTGAAAAAGATGTCCAGAGGTTACACTATCGAAAAGTATAAAAAAATCATTGAGAAAATAAGATCATTAATGCCAGATGCATCAATCACAGCTGACGCAATAGTAGCTTTCCCAGGAGAAACCGAACAACAATATCAAGATACATTAAAGCTAATATCAGACATTGGTTTTGATCAAGTAAATACAGCGGCATACTCTCCAAGACCAAATACTCCTGCAGCAGTCTGGGCAAATCAACTTTCCGAAGAAGTAAAAAAAGCTAGATTGCAGGAAATTAATGATATGGTTGAGAAAACTGCTAAGCGTAGAAACCAAAGATACATCAATAATGTCGAAAGCATTTTAATTGAGGGCTTAAATCCAAAAAATTCCTCGCAAATTATGGGTAGAACTAGGACAAATAGATTAACTTTCATAGAGATTCCCAAAAACATTAACTTTAATTTTTCATTGGGAGATGAGGTAGATGTCAGAATAAATGAAGCAAGACCTTTTTCTTTAACAGGCGAACTTTATTTATAATTTTCTAAATGATCGGGGGAAATAAAAAATGTATTGGATTAATATTTGGTGGATATTCCAATGAACACGAAGTATCGATATCCTCTGCAAAAACAGTTTTTAAAGCCTTTAATGAAGAAATAAACAAACAACGCTTTAATGTTCGAGCATTTTACATTAACAAATTTGGAGATTGGCTTGATAGTGATTTTTCAGAAAAAATTCTTATTGGTGAAATTGAAAACATTACAACAAAAAAAGAAGGGATTTTTAATCAAGAAAAAATTAACTTTCTAGACGGAATTGAATTTCAAGATGTTGATGTTTGGTTTCCTCTGTTACATGGATTTAATGGTGAAGACGGATCAATTCATGGCTTACTGAGATTTACAAAAAAACCTTTAGTCGGATGTGGGATTATAGGCTCTGCACTTGGAATGGATAAAATATTGATGAAAACAGTTTTCTCAAATCTTAAACTCCCACAAGTTAATTATCTTTTTTTTCAAAATGAAAATTTAAATGATGAAGAAGTAAAAAAGAAGTTAATCAGCGAGATTACAAAAAAATTAAATTTTCCTGTTTTTGTTAAACCATCGAACTCTGGATCATCTCTGGGCATATCCAAAGTCATAAATGAATCAGAGATATTACAAGCATTAGAAAAGGCTCAGGAAATAGATCCAAGAATCTTAATAGAGGAGGGTTTAGAGGTAAGGGAGATTGAATGCGGAATAATGGGGAATTCAAAACTCTTAACCTCCGAGATAGGCGAAATAAAGTACGAAAGTGCTTGGTATGATTACGATTCAAAATATTATTCAAATAATAAAATAACTATCCCAGCAGAAATAGATTCTAAAATCACAAAAGAAATTAAAAAAATTGCAATTCAAAGTTGTAGAGCACTAAATATTTTCGGTTTTGCAAGAGTAGATTTCTTTTTAGAAAAATCTTCAAATAGAATTTTATTAAATGAAATAAATACAATTCCTGGTTTTACAAAAAACAGTATGTTCCCAATGCTTTGGAAAGCTTCAGGTTTAAATATTGAACAACTTGTGGCTAAACTGGTAGATATATCTCTAGATTTTTAATTTAAATCAAATGTTGCATGGACTTCTTTGGTTACCATTGCTTTTTATCTTTATATTATTAACTGCTCTAGGATGGTTAGAAAGAAGAAGGCAAAATCTTTTTAGGAGCTGGGCAAATGGTTCTGAACTTTGTAAGTTAGATAGTTCAGGTGCAGCTTCCTTAAAAGATGGGCAATTAAAGTGGAGTGCATTTGAAGCTGGTACCTTTGAAGAAAAAGATAGTTTCACAATCAAGAAACTAGAATTAGTTGAATTAATGGCTCTGAGCTCAGGAGAAGCTCCTCTTACAAATGAATCTCAAGGAAAGTGTAGATTGAGATTAGTAGGAGATGGTAAAGAGATGGATGTGCCATTTTCAGATGCAGAACAAGCGAGGGAATGGATGGAACAATTGATGGAAAAAGCTCGATGTGATTTGTGAAAAACCCAAATACAAAAATAAAAAATACTTTTTTTTTCTAATCTTATTGTTATTTACAACAAGCTTAATAACCCTTAAAACACTAAAAAAGGTAAATATTCAGGACATTAGAATTACTGGAAGTAAATTATTCTCGCAGGATGATGTAGTAAAAAATTCATCGTTAAAATTTCCAATACGATTAATATTAATTAATACTAATTTTTTAGAAAAAGAGTTAAAACAAAATTTATCACTCAAGAATATTTTAGTGAGCAAAGAATTATTTCCTTTTGGTTTGAAAGTCAAAGTTAATACAAGAACTCCAGTAGCTTACGGCGAGAAGATATTAAATGACGAAAAAATATTTGGCTTCATTGATAAAGATGGAATTTTTATCAATAAAAAAAATGTAGACGAAAAAAATTTAAACAAAATAACCATACAAGTTTTTGGATGGCAAGAAAAATTTAAAAAGATATTATCTGAAATTCTAATTGCTCAAGAAAATTATGAATTAGAGCTAATTCAAATAACTTTTTCAACCAACGGGTTTCTAATTATTGAAGAAAAAGATTTAAAAACAATCTTCCTAGGATTTAATCCAAATTTAATCAACTATCAATTAAAAATAATCAAAAGCCTAAAAAATGAATTTAAGAAAAATAATTTCTCTGAAAAAATAGATAATATTGATCTTACTAATCCAAATAAACCAAAAATAAAAGTGTTCAAACCCTAATATTTGGAAATCAATTTTAAATAATTTTTTTTAATTATTGTAGTGTTGAAAAGGATTTAGCATTAAAAACAAAATATTTATTAAATAAATATTTTAAGGATTTTCCTCAACAAATTCCTACATATGAGCTTAGTAAGTTCATAATGCATCCATTACTAGTATTTAGATCCCTATTCAGAGATGAGCTTCGGAAACAATCCAAACTTTGATCAATCGAGAGAAATCCTTCCCAGTCAAAACGCCAAAATAGAAGTTATTGGTGTTGGTGGAGGTGGAAGTAACGCAGTTAACAGAATGATAAATAGCGATTTAGAAGGTGTATCATTTCGAGTCCTTAATACTGACGCACAAGCATTACTACAGTCCTCTGCCGATCGGAGAGTTCAACTTGGCCAAAACCTCACCAGAGGTCTAGGTGCTGGAGGGAATCCAAGTATCGGGCAAAAAGCCGCAGAAGAATCTAGAGACGAACTTCAACAAGCTTTAGAAGGGTCTGATTTGGTTTTTATAGCAGCTGGAATGGGAGGAGGAACAGGAACAGGAGCGGCTCCCGTAGTCGCAGAAGTAGCGAAACAAAGTGGTGCTTTAACAGTAGGTATTGTCACTAAACCATTTTCTTTTGAAGGGAAAAGAAGAATGCGTCAAGCAGAAGAAGGAATCGCAAGACTTGCTGAAAATGTAGACACTCTTATAGTTATTCCAAATGACCGATTAAAAGACGTTATAGCAGGAGCACCACTTCAAGAGGCGTTTAGAAATGCTGATGATGTCTTAAGGATGGGCGTTAAAGGTATAAGTGACATAATTACTTGTCCAGGATTAGTAAATGTTGATTTTGCAGATGTAAGATCAGTTATGACAGAAGCAGGCACTGCTCTTCTTGGTATTGGTATTGGTTCAGGGAGATCAAGAGCACTAGAGGCAGCACAGGCAGCAATGAATAGTCCTTTACTTGAAGCAGCTAGAATTGATGGAGCTAAAGGATGCGTTATAAATATTACTGGCGGCAAAGACATGACTTTAGAAGACATGACCTCTGCATCTGAAATTATTTATGATGTTGTCGATCAAGAAGCAAATATTATTGTTGGTGCAGTTGTTGATGAAGCAATGGAAGGGGAAATACAGGTTACTGTAATCGCTACAGGATTTGAAACATCTCAACCTTTAAATCAACAAAGAATTAAAAACAGACTATCAAATCAACCCTTATACAACATGTCCGACAATAAAGATACTGGAGCCAGTATCCCTGAGTTCTTAAGGTTGAGGCAAAATAAAAAAGATATCAATTAAACAGGTAAAATAGAGTGACTCGGTTATCTCGCCTGCCTCAAGCATCCCTTGTGGCTGCTACCTTCCGGTCCTGACCAGGTTTAGGCGTTAAAACCGCGAAAGGCCGAGTCAAGGTTATACTAGCAGTCCTTGATAAAAAAAGATACATAAATACTTATGTTGCCTTCAGACCTAATTAAGCATAAAGAAAAATCTCAAAAAATCATTGCACTAACTGCATGGGACTCTATATCAGGTTCCATTGCAGAACAAGCTAATGTTGATCTAGTCTTAGTGGGAGATTCTTTAGCAATGGTTTGTTTAGGATACAAATCTACATTGCCATTAACTTTAGAGAACATAATTTATCATACTAATGCTGTTTCAAGAGGATTCAAAAAGAAAATTGAAGATCAACCTTTGGTCGTTTCAGATATGCCATTTCTGACTTACCAATGTGGAGAGGATAAAGCTGTGGAGTATGCGGGAAAACTCATTCAGAGCACTTATGCAAAGGCTGTAAAGGTAGAGGGCGCTGAACCTGAAATACAAAGAGTTATTTCTAGATTAATAAGAATGGGGATCCCTGTCATGGGTCATATAGGTCTTACACCACAAAGCTATTTAAATATAGGATTAAAGAAACAAGGAGAAAGCTTAGAAAGCCAAGAAAAAATAATAAAAGAAGCTTCTATACTCGAAAAATTAGGATGTTTTTCAATAGTTCTTGAACATATTCCTGACTTGCTTGCTAAAGAAATACAAAATAACTTAAAAATACCCACTATAGGTATTGGTGCAGGTAATTATTGCGATGGGCAAGTAAGAGTTACTGCAGATTTGTTGGGTCTTAATGATGAGCAACCACCTTTTTGCCAACCGATTTTTCAAGGTAAGAAACTATTTAAGGATAAATTAAAAAAATGGGTAGAATCTGAAAGACTTAACTAACCCGACCCATTTTGTCATAAGTAGATATTCGCTGAGAACGTAGTATTTGCAATAGCTTTTATGTATATTAATTATCTAGTAAGTGATTCATTAATTACAGATCGGCTTCCTTTTCCAAACAGGAGAATCACAGTTGATCTTGACTGATCCTTTTTGTAAATATTTTTTAGGTTTAGTTTCAATAGTTTTAACAACTCTATTAACCCATTCAGGAGGATTTTCATTAGGAGTGTAACCTTCTACTCCTGTTAAATAACAAAGATTATCAGCAAGTGTATATCCAATCGTATCTGGTTCTATTTTTATTGTTCTACTAACAGGAAGTAAAGAAAGTCCTTTAACTGTCAAGGTCTGCTTAAATGTTTTGCAATTGACTTTTGTTTTGCCAGACCATGACATTAAATAATATCCATCCGAGCTTTCATCTTTTTCTTGTTGCCTGCTCACACCAACTGTGATACTTGATCCTACAGCTTTTGCCTCACTGGTATTAACTTTCCAAATACCTGGTTTCAAACCAATGTTCATCCAAACATCTCTCTCTTTTGGAATACCTGCATTAGCGTCAGTAGGCAGAGTTAGAACGGCTAAAAATGTAAGTAAAAATCTTTTCACAAAAAAGAACTAAATTTCCCTTTATTTTAGATCGACTGTCAATCATTTGATTTGAGAAAATTGCTTTACCTTTTGTTAAAGAAGTTTTTGCAGCAGTTTATAAAATTATTTAAGATCGCCTAAAATGTAGTGATAACAATAATTTTGGTAATAATCGAAAGGGTATAGTTAATCTTAATTAATCTCATCCCACCACTTAAACATGGAAATAAGAATTTGATTACTTAACTCCATGCCTTTAGGCTCACTTAAAAAGAATCTATTACCCTTTTTTACTAATAGTCCACTTTCAAGAAATCTTTCCCATTCTTCAATCAATTTACTTAAGTTACTTTCATATTTTTTGTTTTCCCAGTTTTGTTCATTAAAGACCTTATAGATATCTATACCCTCCTTGAGTCTCAATCCCAACATTATTTTCTCATCTAATTCTTGATAAACAAAATCCTTATTTATAAGAGATGCATCTAAATTAAGCTCGTTTTGTCCAATTACCCATTCTTTATATTCTTTACTAACCCTTGGTCTAGTTAACTTTTCCCCCCAAGGGGAACTGGTGGAACCTTGACCAAAACTCCACCAGCCTGAACCACTCCAATAAACTCTATTATGTCTCGATTGGTGCCTTGGGAGACAATAGTTTGAGATCTCATATCTTGAGTACCCTGATTTTTTAAAAAATAATTGAGTTGATTCACTATTGCTAAAAGCCTCCTCATCGCTTAGAAGTTCTAATTTCCCTAAATCAAGTAATCTTTTAAAAACGGTTCCATTTTCTATATTTAAATCGTAAATGGATATGTGTGGTGGTAAAAATGTTATTGCTTTTTTTAAGTCATCTTGCCAATCTTTAAATCCGCTAAATGGCAAGTTTTGAATTAAATCTAAGCTCCAGCTTTTTATCAACCCAGAATCATATACTTCTTTCAACCATAAACAAGATTTTTCAGCATCCTCTCTCAAATGCCTCCTCCCAGACTTATGAAGTATCTGATTATTAAAACTTTGTACTCCTAGACTAAATCTATTTATCCCAGTATTTATGAATCCATAAAGATCATCTTGAGTAAAACTAGCTGGATCAACTTCCATAGTAATTTCTGCACCATAGTCAATTCCATAATTTTCTTTAAAAAGATCAATTAATTCTTTGATTTGGGTAGGATCCAAAATTGATGGTGTACCACCTCCCACATATATTGTCGATAGAGGTGATTTATGCTTAATTGACAAAATTTCTTTATATAAAAAGTGCAAATACTCTTTAACAGTTTTGCTTCCATAACCTTGTAAAGTTTCAACTTTATTTCCTAATGGAATAACTGCAAAATCGCAATAAAAGCACCTTCTATGACAAAAAGGTATGTGAACATAAGCACTTCTTGGAAACTTATTCATAATCTAAATTCATTTTTAAGCTCCAAAAAAGTATTAAAGATCGAAAAAAATCAAATCCTTATTTACTCAATTAATAAATCCTAGTAGATTATAGATATGACAGATATCTTAGTACTAATTTTATTTGTATTGTCTGGGGCTGCTTCAGGATGGCTTGGTGTTGATTTATTGCCAGTAGACATACTTAAACAGGTATCTAATGTAGAGGGTTTTAGAATAGTTCTAGCAATAATAGGTCTTTTTATAGGATTAGCAGCTGGTTTTGTATTCCTTCAACTTAGAAAGACGTTTCTTGATCAAATAAGAACAATGCCTACAGACTTACTAATAAGTAGGTCAGTTGGATTAATTTTAGGATTACTCGTTGCGAATCTTCTACTTGCTCCAATACTACTAATTCCTTTCCCTAGAGAGGTTTTTTTCGCAAAACCCTTAGCGGCTATATTAAGTAATATTTTCTTTGGGGCGCTTGGTTATAAGTTAGCAGATACCCATGGGAGGACATTATTGAGATTATTCAATCCAAATAATACTGATGCATATCTAGTCAATGAAGGAATCCTCCCTGCTGCAAGTCCAAAAATTCTAGATACCAGCGTAATTATTGATGGAAGAATCAATGGACTATTAAGTTGCGGATTATTGGAAGGGCAGTTAATTGTTGCTCAAAGTGTAATTGACGAATTACAAACTTTAGCTGACTCAAGTAGTAATGAAAAAAGGTCGAAAGGAAGAAGAGGTCTGAAGTTATTAAAAGAATTAAGAGATTTATATGGGAGAAGACTTGTAATAAACCCAACAAAGTATGAAGGTAATGGTGTAGATGAAAAACTCTTAAAAATTACTGAGGATATGACAGGAACGTTAATTACGGCTGATTATAATCTTTCTCAGATTGCTGAAGTTAAAGAATTAAAAGTTATGAATTTGAGTGATTTGGTTATTGCTTTAAGACCAGA
Source organism: Prochlorococcus sp. AH-716-I09 (assembly GCA_028409275.1). Lineage (GTDB taxonomy): Bacteria > Cyanobacteriota > Cyanobacteriia > PCC-6307 > Cyanobiaceae > Prochlorococcus_A. Next base: position 14,755 of record JAOOML010000016.1, read on the forward strand.
AGTACAACCAGGAGAATCACTTAATATAAAAATCGTGAGAGAAGGTAAAGAAAAAATGCAAGGTATTGGATATTTAGATGACGGAACAATGGTAGTAATTGATGAAGCAAAGAATTTTGTCGGAAGCAGATTAGATATTGTCATCACAGGAGCATTACAAACTCCCACTGGAAGAATGGTCTTTGGAAAACTAATAAATAATCCTGAGTCAAACAAATCTTTTAAATCACCAGCGACACAGGGCTAAATCTAGCTAGAATCAAATCAATCTTAATTTCGTGATACAAATGACTGTATCTGCTCCTTATTACGGCGAAAATACCGTTATGAGGACCCCGCCCCCTGATCTTCCCTCTCTTTTACTGAAAGAGCGAATTGTTTACCTTGGTTTACCATTATTTTCAGATGATGATGCGAAAAGACAATTAGGAATGGATGTTACTGAGCTAATCATTGCTCAACTTCTTTATTTAGAGTTTGATGATCCAGAAAAACCAATCTATTTCTATATCAATTCAACTGGGACAAGTTGGTACACTGGTGACGCAGTTGGTTTTGAAACAGAAGCTTTCGCTATCTGCGATACAATAAGCTACATTAAGCCTCCAGTCCACACAATATGTATCGGACAAGCAATGGGGACTGCTGCAGTTATCCTTTCATCTGGCACTAAGGGGCAAAGAGCGGCTCTTCCACATGCTTCTATTGTTTTGCATCAACCTATAAGCGGAGCAAGAGGCCAAGCAACTGATATCCAAATAAGAGCTGAGGAAGTTTTGAAAAATAAAAAATCAATGCTGGAGATTTTATCTCGTAATACTGGAAAGACTATCGAAGAACTTTCAAAAGACTCTGACAGGATGAGTTATCTCAACCCCCAAGAAGCCCTAGATTATGGAGTTATCGATAGGATACTTACAAGTCAAAAAGATCTACCAAATAAAATTTAACACTCACAAAACTATTTTAAAATCATGCCAATAGGAACTCCAAGCGTGCCTTACAGACTTCCAGGAAGTCAATACGAAAGATGGGTCGACATCTATACAAGACTAGGCGTTGAAAGAATTCTTTTTCTTGGACAAGAAGTGAATGATGGTATTGCTAATAGCCTAGTTGCACAAATGCTTTATTTAGATTCTGATGATAATTCCAAACCTATCTATCTGTATATAAATAGCCCAGGAGGATCAGTAACTGCTGGCTTGGCTATATATGACACTATTAAATACGTAAAAAGTGATGTGGTAACCATATGCGTAGGCCTAGCAGCCTCCATGGGAGCGTTCCTATTGGCCGCTGGCACAAAAGGTAAAAGAGTTGCTTTGCCCCACAGCAGAATAATGATTCATCAACCCTTAGGAGGGACATCTCAACGCCAAGCAAGTGATATTGAAATAGAAGCTAAAGAAATTTTAAGAATTAAAGATATGTTAAACATGTCTATGGCAGATATGACAGGCCAATCATTTGAGAAAATTGAAAAGGATACTGATAGAGATTATTTTCTAAGTGCGGAAGAAGCAAAAAATTATGGATTAATCGATAGAGTAATTACACATCCAAGCGAAGCAAATCAGACTTAAACTTTCCAAAATTAATATTTTAATTTTAATTTTTAAATTAATAATTTTTTGGTTTATTGCCACCTTAATGTCTAAAATAATAACTATAAAATGAAAGAATCTACAACTAATGACCCAACTCTTTTACGACACAGATGCAGATCTAAGTCTTTTAAATAGTAAAACAATAGCGATTATTGGATATGGATCACAAGGTCATGCACATGCCCTAAACCTTAAAGATAGCGGTATGGATGTAATTGTTGGATTATATAAAGGAAGTAAGTCTGAAAGAAAGGCTATTAGCGATGGTCTACAAGTCTTTAGCGTTGCTAAAGCTTGCGAAAAAGCAGACTGGATTATGATTCTCCTCCCCGATGAGTTTCAGAAAGATGTTTACCTTAAAGAAATAGAACCAAACTTAAAAGAAGGAAAGATACTAAGTTTTGCTCATGGCTTCAATATAAGATTCGGACTTATCAAACCTCCTAGTTTTGTGGATGTTGTAATGATTGCCCCAAAAGGACCTGGACACACTGTTCGTTGGGAATATCAGAATGGTCAAGGAGTTCCAGCACTGTTTGCAGTTGAGCAGGATTCTTCCGGAATGGCAAGATCATTGGCAATGGCTTACGCCAAAGGGATTGGCGGAACGAGAGCTGGGATTCTTGAAACAAACTTTAAAGAAGAAACAGAAACTGATTTATTTGGCGAACAAGCAGTTTTGTGCGGAGGATTATCAGAACTCGTCAAATCAGGCTTCGAAACCCTTGTAGAGGCAGGATATCAGCCCGAACTTGCTTACTTCGAATGCCTACATGAAGTTAAACTTATTGTTGATTTAATGGTGAAGGGAGGCTTATCTCAAATGAGAGATTCCATTTCAAATACTGCAGAATATGGAGATTATGTAAGTGGGAAAAGACTTATCAATAGTAATACAAAGAAAGAAATGCAGAAAATTCTAAAAGATATTCAAGATGGAACTTTCGCTAAGAATTTTGTGGAAGAATGCGATAAAAACAAACCTTTAATGACAAAATTAAGAGAAGAGAACTCAAAACATGAAATTGAGAAAGTGGGTAAAGGTCTGCGCTCGATGTTCAGTTGGCTGAAATAAATTTATTTTTAATATTCCTTGGATCGATTGGTTTTGATTTATTGATCGGCGATCCAAGATTCTTAATCCACCCTGTTCAAGTAATTGGCTTTTATATAAAAAAAATATCTGATTACCTCATAAAAAATTTTGGGAAAAATAAAAACATATTGTTTTGGGGAGGTTTAATCGTAGCTATATCAACCATTGGAATTAGTTTTGGTTTAGGAAAATTGATAGAACTCAGTTATGTGCAATCAAGAAATAATTTTTTTGGTGGATTGTTAATTCTTTTTGGACTTTCAAGTTGTATTGCGACTAAGGGACTTATTTCAAGTGTGAAAGAGATTGCAGAGCTAATAGAACGCGAAGAAATTAATGACCAAAATAAAAGAATAATCAAAGAGAAAGTACAAAGGATAGTAAGTAGGGATGTAAGTTCATCTTCTTATGAACATCTTTTGAGATCAAGTACAGAGAGTCTTACCGAAAATTCTGTTGATGGAATATTTGGGCCATTATTTTGGATTTTTATTGGAATTTTTTTTATGAAATTTTCAATTTTTCTGCCAGGACCTTTATCACTTGGTTTTTCTTATAAAGCCATAAGTACTTTGGATTCAATGATAGGTTACAAATATGATTATTTTAGATATTTAGGTTTTTTCAGTGCAAAAATCGAAGATATTTTTACATTTGTTCCTTCAAGATTAGTTTTAATCACATTACCTTTAGTTAGTCCCAAAATTAATGAGTATGGATCAATCATAAAAAAAAGCTATCTTGATGGTAAAAAATATGATTCGCCTAATGCTGGGATTTCAGAAGCTATATTTGCTTATATTTCTGGTATAAAATTGGGTGGAAAAAGTAAATATAAAAATGAGATTATCGAAAAGCCAATAATCAATGCGAATGGTGATAATTGCACTGGAGAGAAAATTAAATTAATTTGTCAATTGATTTTAAGGTTACAATTTTTATGGATAATAATTTTTTTCTTAATTTTTTTTATAATTTCGACTTTAATTTAATAATAAATTAGCTTTAAAATTACTAATATAAACTATAAAGACTCTATGCAAGAAAACGGCTCTCAAGTAGAAAATCAAAATGATGATTTTACTAATGCATCATCAACTGATAATGAATACTCAAAATGGGTAGACAATCAGGGAGATGAAGTAAAGAATGTTTTTGGATTTAATAGCAGTGCTGAACTTGTAAATGGTAGAGCAGCAATGATCGGATTCTTAATGCTCATATTAACCGAGTTAGTTTTTAGCGGCAGACCTGTTACTTCTTCAATTTTTGGTATTAATTAAAAATGGAAGCAAAAAAATCTAATCCAATAAAAGTATTCTTATACATATCTGTATGGGTCATTATTTGGGGCACTTTTGGATCTTTGATCGATTTTCCTCTATATAAAAATAAAATCTACTTAGAAGGAAGCATCTATCAATATCTTACTTTCACAGTTACAGCGATAATTTCAATCATATCTGCAAAGTTTTTTTATAAGAAAATTGATTTATAACAACTTGTACCTAAATTTCTTAATAATTTTTGCTGATTCTTTACTTTCATTGGACTCGTAAAGTATCCACTGATGTGTCTCAGTATCATGATCACAATCATAATTTCCAGATAGATTATCGTAACTTGAAAGATATGAATGACAATTTTGGTCTGCCTCAAAAGCGGAGTCATAACCTGTTAGAAAATATATCAAAAATAGAACAGTTATCAACAAAAAAAATATTTGAGAAACTAAATTAACTACCTTCATAAGATATTCTAAAATTTAAATATATCATCTAATAAAATTTTTCGATCTAAAAATATATCTAACGACCAACA
>JAOOML010000017.1 GCA_028409275.1 Prochlorococcus sp. AH-716-I09
CAAATCATTTATCAAATCCGTATTCATAAGATTGATAATTGCTGGATCAAATGCACCAACACCAGGAAGTATTATCGCCTTACAATCTTTTGATTCATTAAATTTTCTTATTAATATTATTTCTTCACCAAGACTTTCTAGAGATTTTGTTACGGAATGAATGTTACCCATTCCATAATCTATAAGTCCAATTTTATGCAAAGCTCTCTAGTTTTATAAATGCTTAGTCAAAGTACTAGAAAGAGTTGCTTTTGGTACTGCTCCAACTACAGTATCAACCTTTTGACCTCCTTTAAAGATCATCAATGTTGGAATACTTCTAATTCCATATTGACTTGCAACATTTGGGTTTTCATCTGTATTTAATTTAAAAACTTTAATTTTCCCTTCAAAGTCTTTTGAAATTTCTTCTACAACTGGTGCAACCATCCTACATGGACCGCACCACGGTGCCCAAAAATCAACCAATACTGGTAGATCACTTTGCAGTACATCTTTGTCAAATGAAGAATCAGTTACGGCTGGAGCTGATGACATAATTTAAGTATTCCTTTTAGAAAATTTAGCAGGCAATTCTTTTAAGTGATGATTTCATTACAGATAAAACAATATAAGTAACAAAATATTTAAAAAAAGCCCGATAAATCGGGCGATTTAGTGTGTGAGGAGTATGGGGTTTCCCCCATCATTTAATAATAACTCCTAATGCGAAATTTGTTCAATTTAATGCTCAATTTACTAAGTTAGTATATTTTTGATCTAAATAAACTATTTACCCATCCCAAGCTGCTGAGCTTTTTGATACACCTTACCCTCAGTAAGAAGAGATGGTGCAATAACAATTTCAACCTCTTGCATTTCTTTGATGTTTTTAGCCCCTAGAGTACTCATAGATGTTCTAATAGCACCTAATAAATTATGTGTACCATCATCGAGCAAGGCAGGGCCTTTAATTATCCTCTCTAATGAACCTGTAGAACCAACTTCAATTCTGGTACCTCTAGGCAATAAAGGGCTGGGTGTAGCCATACCCCAATGAAATCCTTTACCTGGAGCATTTGAGGATTTAGCTATTGGCGAGCCAATCATTACTGCATCTGCACCACATGCCAAACATTTACAAATATCTCCGCCAGTCACAATTCCTCCATCCCCAATAATAGGAATATAACAACCACTTTCTTTAAAATAATCATCTCTTGCAGAACTACAATCAGCAATTGCGGTCGCTTGAGGTATTCCAATTCCTAACACCCCTCTTGAAGTGCATGCTGCTCCAGGTCCTATACCAACCATTAATCCTGAAACTCCAGCATGCATAAGAAGTTTAGCAACTTCGTAAGTAACACAATTACCAGCTACAACTGGTACTTCCATAGACTCACAGAGGTCTTTAATATTTAAGGTTTCCTTACCTTCCATACTAAGATGCTCTGTTGAAACGACTGTTCCTTGAAGGAAAAATAAATCTAATTTGGAATTATTAAGTGTTTCTTTGAATTTAATGGCTGCTTGAGGTGTCCCACTAAACGCAGCAATGCCTCCTTTTTCTTTAACCTCATTTATTCTCTGTAAAATTAAGTCCTCCTTAACGGGTTCACTATATATTTGCTGCATTAATGGAACAAATTCATTTTTTCCAATTGATGCTATTTGGTTTAATATATCATCTGGGTTTTTATATCGTGTTTGAATGCCCTCCATATTAATAACCCCTAAGGCACCTAATTTGGTGAGTTCTACAGCGGTGTTAACATCAACAACGCTGTCCATGGCGCTAGCAACGATTGGAACTTCTCTCTTAAAATCACCTATTAACCAGGAAGGGTCAGTCAAATCGTAATCAAGTGTTCTTTTACCCGGGACTAAGGCTATTTCGTCAATGCCATAAGCCCTTCTGACTTTTTTGTTTAAACCAAGTTCAATATTCACGGAATTTTACACATATTCTGATTAAATTAACAACTAACGGGTTAATAAGCCAAGGTTTATTCAAAAACAACAGGTTTTTTTTTAATTTGTGTGTAAATGTGAGTATTTGGGAATTAAATATATATTTTTTTTTATTCATTATGACAATCAACGATTATTATTAAAGAAAGGTTTTTTGTATGTCCGATATTGTAGATTCCAGCAACTCTGGATTTAGGGAAGATAACGATCGAATTATTCAGACTGACTTAAGAAATGAGATGTCTCGCTCTTATCTAGAGTATGCGATGAGCGTTATAGTTGGTCGCGCGCTTCCAGATGCAAGAGACGGATTAAAGCCTGTTCATAGAAGAATACTTTATGCAATGTATGAACTTGGTTTAACAAGTAGTAGACCCTATAGAAAATGTGCAAGGGTTGTTGGAGAAGTACTTGGCAAATACCATCCTCATGGTGACACTGCTGTCTATGATGCTTTGGTGAGGATGGCTCAGGATTTTTCAATGAGGATGCCACTCATAGATGGTCATGGAAACTTTGGTTCCGTAGATAACGATCCTCCCGCAGCGATGAGATATACAGAATCCCGTCTACAATCTCTTACAGATGAAAGTTTACTAGAGGATATTGAATCTGAAACTGTAGATTTCTCTGATAACTTTGACGGTTCTCAACAAGAACCAACAGTTTTACCTGCAAGAATCCCTCAACTCCTATTAAATGGATCATCAGGAATAGCAGTGGGAATGGCAACTAATATTCCACCCCATAACTTAGGAGAATTAATCAATGGTCTCAAATCAATAATCAAAAATCCTTCGATTGAAGACAGAGAGCTTTTTGAACTAATTAAAGGTCCTGATTTTCCTACAGGGGGGCAAATCTTAGGAAGAGATGGCATTATAGAAACCTTTAAAACTGGAAGAGGTTCAATAACTATGAGAGGTGTAGCAAACATTGAACAAATTAAATCAGCTGGTAGAGCAGAAAGAGATTCAGTAATAATTACTGAACTTCCTTTTCAAACCAATAAAGCAGCCCTGATAGAAAGAATTGCGGACTTGGTTAATGAAAAAAAATTAGAGGGTATATCTGATATTAGAGATGAAAGTGATCGAGATGGAATGAGAATAGTTATAGAGCTAAAAAGAGATGCCTATCCTCAAGTTGTTTTAAATAATTTATTCAAGTTAACACCTCTACAAAACAACTTTAGTGCGAATATCCTTGCTCTTGTTAAAGGAGAACCCACAACTCTTTCACTTAGAAAAATGTTAGATGTATTTCTCGATTTTAGGGTCGAGACGATACGGCGAAGAACCGGTTTCTTATTAAAAAAGGCAGAAGAAAGGGATCATATTGTAAAGGGCCTTCTATTAGCATTAGGTGCTATGGATGCAATTATCAATCTAATAAGATCAGCAAAAGATACAATTTCGGCTCGAGAAAAATTACAAACTGATCATGAGTTATCTTCCACACAAGCAGAAGCAATTTTACAAATGCAATTGAGAAGATTAACAGCCTTAGAGGCAGATAAAATAAAAGCAGAACATGATGAATTAACTCAAAAAATAAACCAATACCAACAAATACTAGATAGTAAAGAAAGGATTTTTGAAATTATTCTTGAAGAAATTGATAAAATTGATGAAAGATTTACTTCTCCCAGGAAAACAGAAATACTAAATTTAGGTGGAGGTCTAGATGATATAGATCTTATAGCCAATGACAGATCAGTAGTTTTATTAACTGAAGCAGGTTATTTAAAAAGGATGCCTGTTAATGAATTTGAATCTACCAGTCGTGGGTCAAGGGGTAAAGCTGGCACAAAAACCCAAGGAGATGATGAGGTCAAATTATTTATAAGCTGTAACGATCATGATACTCTTTTACTCTTCAGTGATAGAGGCGTCGCTTACGCTCTACCAGCATATAGAGTTCCCATGAGTAGCCGAACCGCGAAAGGAACTCCTTCGGTTCAACTTCTCCCTATACCAAGAGAAGAAAAAATAACATCATTGGTTGCAGTAGATTCTTTTGAAAACGATTGTTATTTATTAATGCTAACCAAGGCTGGATTTATAAAAAGAACTTCACTCACTGCTTTTTCTAAAATTCGCTCAAATGGATTAATTGCAATTAATCTTGAGGATGGAGATGCCCTAACATGGGTTAGATTATCAAAAGAAAGCGATAGTGTTTTAATTGGATCAAGGACAGGAATGGCTATCCATTTTAGATTAGATATTAACGAATTAAGGCCACTTGGCAGGACAGCAAGGGGGGTTAAATCTATGAATCTTAGAAGAGGAGACAATCTCGTATCTATGGATGTTTTGACATCTGATTTAATTGATCAATTGGCTAAAAATGACGATCTTACAAAAGAAATTGATGAAAATCTTGAAGTTAACTCTTCTGAAGGTCCTTGGGTATTAATAGCCAGTGCTTTTGGACTGGGGAAGAGAGTGCCTGTAACTCAGTTTAGATTACAAAAAAGAGCAGGGATGGGTTTAAGAGCGATAAAATTTAGAATTAAAGATGATGAATTAGTTTGTTTGAAGGTCCTTGGAGAAGGAGAAGAGTTACTTTTTGTTACCGAAAAAGGTGTAATAGTCAGAACAAACGCAGACAAAATTTCTCAGCAATCTAGAGCTGCTACCGGAGTAAAATTACAACGACTGGACCAGGGCGACCATTTATCAGAAGTGGTATTAGTTCCTCGTGAGCCAATAGAGGAAATAGAGCAAGCAAACACAGAAAAAGAAAAGTAAAAGAATTGTTAATTAGATAATATGGAAATACTTGATATTTTAATTTTAGGTTCCGGTCCTGCAGCATTATGTCTTGCTTCGGAATTAGCCAAGAAAGATTTAAACATAAAGGGAGTATCATCTAAATCTCCAAATGAAAAATGGGAGAATACATATGGTATTTGGGCATCTGAATTAGAGGAATTAGGATTAGAGTCTTTGTTATCTCATCGATGGTGTAAAACAGTCAGTTTTTTTGGAAATGGAGAGAATAAAAAAGGGGATACTGCGACAAAACATAATTACGATTATGGTTTAATAAATCAAGAAGCCTTTCAAAATGAACTTTTAAAAAAATGTAAAGGGATTGAATGGTTGAACGAAACAGCAACAGAGATAATTGAGGGGGGGAAACTATCTGAAGTAATTTGTTTTTCAGGTCTAAGAATTAAGGCGAGGTTAGTTATTGACGCAAGTGGTCATAAAAGTAATTTTGTAAAAAGACCAGTTCAAAATGAAATCGCTCAACAAGCAGCGTATGGAATTGTGGGTAAATTTTCTTCGCCACCTGTTAATAAAGAACAATTTGTTTTGATGGATTTTCGTCCAAATCATTTAAATAGTGAAGAAAAATTATCATCTCCTTCCTTTCTTTATGCAATGGATCTAGGCAATGAAATATTTTTTGTTGAAGAAACATCATTAGCTAGTTATCCAGCATTATCACAAGAAAATCTTAAAAAAAGACTATTTAAAAGAATGAATAGTAAGGGAATTAAGGTTATTGAAATTCTTCATGAAGAGAATTGCCTTTTCCCAATGAATTTACCTCTTCCATTTAAAAAACAATTTGTACTCGGTTTTGGAGGGTCAGCAAGTATGGTTCATCCTGCGTCAGGATACATGATCGGATCTTTATTGAGAAGGGCTCCACTTCTTGCAGAAAAATTAGCGATATTTTTAAAAGAACCTCATTTAAGCTCTCAAGAGTTAGCAACAAAAGGTTGGAATGTCCTATGGCCTTACGAGTTAACTCAAAGGCATAAACTTTACCAATACGGTCTAAGAAGATTAATGAGTTTTGACGAAAGTAGGTTAAGAAGCTTTTTTTCGAATTTCTTTAGATTATCGACAAAAGAGTGGGTGGGTTTTCTAACTAATACACTTCCACTTCCAAAACTAATTTTTGTGATGAGTAAGATGTTTATAAATTCACCTCTGAAAGTAAAACTAGGAATGCTTAAGCTAAATTAGTATTTTTATTTTCGCCAATTATCAATATTAATTTCTGGGAAAACTTTATCTTCTTCCTCAACATATTCAAGAAATTTTAAATTTATTTTGGAATGATTTTTAATCATTTCAACTAATTCCCAGAACCTAAACAAATGTCTTTCTATTCTCTCTTTTGCGAGCTCAGTTGTAGTTCCAGCTCTTAATATAAAACTCCAATCAGAAGATTCAGAAAGAAGTAATTCTCTCGCTGCTTGCTTGAAAAGTCTTGGAGATAAGTCATTATCATAATTTCTTGAGCATAAATCAACAAAAGTTGAGCCTGCTTTTGTGATTTCTGGAACAATCCATGCATTTGCATCATTAATCCAGTAGTTATGGTAACCGCCTTGCCCCCAACTTGATGGCGATGGATCACAAATCTGAAGATTCGGTTTTTGAAGTAAGAATTCTTTTAAATTTGTAAGCTTAATTAAGTATTTACTAGAGTTCTTTAAAATATTTTCAATAAAACAAGGTCCCTCATACCACCAATGACCAAATAACTCTGCATCAAAAGGAGCTACCAGTAAGGGATTAAAGGAAGAGGATAAATTTAATTTTTCTAATTGTTTGGATCTCGCCAGAAGATAAGAATTAGCGTGTTCTGCAGCTTTCTTTTTGGCTTCATTTTCTAAGTAAAACTCCTTTTTTCCTAATGGTACATTTTCATCCGTAATCTTATGAAACTTTAAACCCAAAGGTCTTTTAGTAGAAATACCTTTTTTTTTGAGCTTAGAGATAGTTAATTCCCACCCCAAATCTTTATGGAATTCTCTATAAACTTTATCGCCTGGGAATCCCTCCTTGGCAGACCACACGGGTAGGGTTGACTCACTATCTCTTCCGAAGAACGCAACTCCTTTTTTCGAGCAGATTGGTGCGTATACACCATACCTAGGCCTTGGGGTGGAATTTAGAATCCCGTGACCGTCTAAGATTGCATATCTAATCCCAGAGTTAAATAGTATTTCATCTAAAGTTTCATAATATGCACATTCAGGTAACCAAATTCCTAAAGGTTTAGTTCCAAATATATTTTCATGACTCTTAATGGCTGTATTAATTTGTCCTTTAACAGTTTCAGGATTCTCCCTTAGAATTGGCAAATATCCATGTGTAGCAGCACAAGTAAGAATATCCAAATTTCCAGAGTTTTTTAAAACTCTAAACTTCTCAATTAAATTTCCAGAACAATTTTGCCAGTATAAATATTTATCATTGAGATTTTTCTTTAAAAATGCAGAGGCTTTTTTTTCTTCTTGTGGCAATTCGTTTAAGAATTCGTTCCTTGTTTTAATCCAGCTTGGGAAAGTTTCTTGAATTTGTTTATTATCTAGAAGCGATAATAATGTTGGAGACAAACTAATAGTAAGTTTTGTATTAAAAGGGTTTTCATTTTTGGAAGATTCTATTGATTGAAGTAATGGTATATAACATTCCAAAATCGCCTGAAATAACCAATCCTCTTCTAACGAGTTTTTTTCATTTTTTATTACATAAGGAAGATGAGCATGTAAAACTATCGCTAATCGGCCTAAAAAATTTTTTTTTGGGTGCTGCCCATTCATACTTTTTATAATTTATGCCTGTAATTCTATAAAAAATCAAAATTAACCTTTTATAAAAAGGAAGCTTTAATCTTAAAACAATACTTTAATAGTGTAAGTATTTTATTTTTTTTTCAGAAATTTAACCAATATTGTTAAGTAATAACCCTCCAGTAAGTTTTTATTGAACAAAATCTAGTCAATTTTTTTTTATTAGCCTAAAATAAGTTTAAATGAATCCTGATAATGTCCAAGGATCCTGGAAGAATTTTGATCTTTGATACAACTCTTCGAGATGGAGAGCAATCTCCTGGTGCCAGTTTAAATCTTGAGGAAAAGCTTGCTATCGCACATCAATTAGCGAGATTAGGAGTAGATGTTATTGAGGCAGGGTTTCCCTTCGCAAGCCCTGGAGATTTTAAAGCTGTCAATAAAATTGCCAATGCTGTAGGGAAAGAAAATGGCCCCATAATATGCGGTTTAGCTAGAGCATCCAAAGGTGATATAAAAGCATGTTATGAAGCAGTAAGTCCAGCTCCCAAGAAAAGGATACATACTTTTATTGCTACAAGTGATATTCACCTTAAACATAAATTGAAAAAATCCAGAAAAGATGTTCTTCAAATAGTCCCAGAAATGGTAAATTTTGCAAAATCATTGGTAGATGATATTGAGTTTTCATGTGAAGATGCTTCAAGGAGTGATCCTGATTTTTTATACGAAGTCATTAAATTAGCAATAAACGCAGGAGCAACAACAATAAATATTCCTGATACTGTTGGATTTACAACCCCTAGTGAATTTGGCAAATTAATTGCTGATATAAATAAAAATGTACCTAATATTAATGAGGCAGTAATCTCGGTTCATGGTCATAATGATTTAGGCTTAGCAGTAGCCAATTTTTTAGAGGCAGTAAAAAATGGAGCTAGACAATTAGAATGTACAATAAACGGAATTGGTGAAAGAGCGGGGAATGCCTCCTTAGAAGAATTAGTGATGGCATTGCATGTTAGGAAAAGTTTTTTTAATAGTTTTTTCAATAGAAATCTAGATTCTCCAACTCCCCTTACAGCTATAAGAACAGAAGAAATAACAAAAACCTCTAGGCTTGTTTCCAACCTAACTGGAATGACTGTTCAACCAAATAAAGCAATTGTAGGAGCTAACGCCTTTGCACATGAGTCAGGTATTCATCAGGATGGAGTCTTAAAGAATAGACTAACTTACGAAATTATCGATGCAAAAACTGTAGGTTTGAGTGACAACAAAATATCTTTAGGAAAACTTAGTGGAAGAAGTGCAGTAAGAGCAAGATTAGAAGAGATGGGATATGACTTGAGCCGAGAAGACTTAAATGATGCTTTTGCTCGTTTTAAGGATTTAGCTGATAGGAAAAGAGAAATTACTGATAGAGACTTAGAAGCAATTGTTAGTGAACAAGTGCAACTCCCAGAAGCTAAATTTCAATTAAGTCTTGTACAAGTAAGTTGCGGTAACGCATCTAAACCTACTGCCACCATTACTCTTTTAAACACGGAAGATAATACTGAGGATACTACTGTATCAATAGGGACTGGACCTGTTGATGCTGTATGCGAGGCTTTGAATAAATTAGCTAAAGTTCCTAATGAATTAATTGAATTTTCTGTGAAATCGGTAACAGAAGGTATCGATGCTTTGGGGGAAGTAACAATAAGAATAAGAAGGGATAATAAAATATACTCTGGTCACTCTGCTGATACGGATGTTGTAGTTGCTGCTGCAAATGCATACGTTAATGCTTTAAATAGGCTTGTATTTTCCGAGAAAAAAAATTCAATCCACCCACAATTTGATAATTTAGAAAATGATGAGAAAACATTTATCTCTAATCCTACGAATTAAATTATTTCCTTGGATTATTAAGTAGCACTAAAAATAGTCTCTCAATAATGTAGATTGAAATAATAGTTAAAGCAGTAAATAATGAGAGAAAGATTACAAGGATATTGGTCACTTTCGTGGGTTGGGTTAATTAGTAATATAATCGCGCTACCTGTTATCGCAATAATAATAAGTTATGGGCCACCACTAAAAGTTGCAAATATAACTCTTGCTATAAGCCTTGGTTGGCCTGCTGCAATAGTTGGAATAGTTTCTTCAGCAGCTCTTTTAGCAGAGAGAAAATGGGGGGTCACTTTAACTTTAGTATCCCTATCAATGGTAATTTCTGGTATGGGGCCTTATTCCGTTGTAAGGCTCATAACTCTTCAAGACATTTTTGGAATTGGTGGGTTTAGTCTTTTAGTGACAATATTAAGCACATTAGCTCTTTTATATTGGTGTAATCCAAAACATCGGAGAACTATTAGATTATAAATTTTTTAAAAGAAAATTAAGAAAAAGTATTATTTTTGCTAGTAGGGTACTGAATTCTCCTATGTCTTATCCTTTTCCAAACGCTCAAAAAAGCTCTTTTAATTAAGAAAATTTCCCCTAAAGAAAGGTCACTATTATCTAATTGACCATCTTTTTGACGTGAGTGAATAATTTTTGAAATTGTTTCTAAAGCTTCAATATCAGAAGCATTAATGTTCATAGCTCTTAATGCTGCCTCACATCCATCAGCGAGCATTAAAATAGCTGTTTCTTTTGACTGAGGGATAGGGCCTTTGTATCTAAAATCATCTTCTTTAAATTTAAGATTTTTTTCTTTAGCTTTTTGAAAAAAATATCCCATTTTTAGAGTACCTTGATGTTCTGGAATAAAATTTGATATTGGCTTAGGTAATCTATTCTTTCTTGCATACTTTAATCCTTCATCAACATGTGCCTGTAAAACCTCTGCACTTTTAATAGGATCATCTATTTCGTCATGTGGATTCTTTGAACCATCCTGATTTTCAATAAACCAATTAGGAGCATGTAATTTTCCAACATCATGATAAAGTGCTCCAGTTTTAATTAGATCAATATCACCACCAATCATTCTTGTTGCTTCCTCTGCTAAACCACAGATCAATAACGTGTGTTCAAAAGTACCAGGAGCCTCAAGAGAAAGTCTCCTAATGAGAGGTTTCTCTTTATCCGCCAATTCAAGTAATCTTGCTTTTGTTAATAGTCCAAATATAGATTCAAAAATAGGTATAAATAAAATTGTAAAAAGCATTACTATGGCCAATAACAAGGAATCTGAAAATATTTTGCCATTAGTAAAAACAAATTCTTGATTATCAATAAGAAATATCTTATCTTTTCCTATTAATATCCATTGACTTAACAGAGCTCCAATTGGAACGAAAATTGATAGTTGAAGCAACTGAGCTCTACTTCTTATTCTTCCTCCAAGTACTGAGACTACTGAAGCACAAATTACAGAAATAAAAAATAAATTATTATCGATATTAATTACTTTGTCAGGCCAACTAAGGCTGGCTATTGATACCCATGCCAAAGATGTAATGCTGCCCATTCCTTGCGATATTATTAACGCCGGTGGGATGATCATTGATAATGGACTTATAGTTGAAGCTAGTGTTAATTTTGTAACTTGTACTGCTAAAAGAAGGGTAATTATCAAGATAATTTGCCTTGAAGTAACATTAGGATTTTCTTTTTTAGAAATTAATATCAAAATCCAAGAGCTAATAAGTGCTTCAGCAAAGGTGAAAAGCCAAGAAAAAATATCTGCGATATTTAAAGGCGAAATAAGAAGTAATTTGTAAGAAGAAATTATTGAAATTAAAATGCAAATTAAAAAAATTATAAGATTATCAATTTTTGAAATTTTAATTGATTCTTTTTTTGGAACTTGACTTCTTTTCCAAAAGTAAAACAATTTCTTTAACCTGGTTGTAATGTTTTGCACAGAATATAAATAAATCTATTTCATTAATTTAAAATTATAGGCATGCTAGGTGTAAAAAGGAGATGTTTTTGTAAATGTCATTAAAATTAGATGGTAAAAAATTATCTCTTGAGATTGAGGAAAGATTAAGTAACTATGTATCTAGTAATGAAAAAATTGCAAAAAGAGCTCCTGGTTTAGCTGTAATAAGAATAGGTGAAGATCCTGCAAGCGGTGTTTACGTTAAGAACAAAGAGAAAGCTTGTTCTAGGGTTGGAATAAAAAGCTTCATCTTTCATCTTAATGAGAATGTAGAGCAAAATAAGGTAGAAGAATTAATAAGGAAATTAAACTTTGATAAGGATATAGATGGTATGTTGCTACAACTTCCTATCCCCGAGAAATTTAATGAGCAAAGATTGATAAGTTACATCGATCCAAGAAAAGATGTAGATGGATTAAATGAGACAAACATTGGTAAGTTAGTAAAAAATGAGCCTGCCATGAGATCTTGTACCCCAGCAGGTATTATTAATTTATTAAGGTCCCATAATATTACAATTGAAGGGAAGAAAATTGTAGTTATTGGAAGAAGTTTGTTAGTTGGTAAACCTCTATCGCTTATGTTGTTAAACCTAAATGGGACAGTAACAATGACTCATTCAAAAACAAAAAATTTAAATGAAGTCTGCAAGGAAGCTGACATTTTAATTGCAGCTGCGGGAAAGCCTAATCTTATAAACTCAAGTTTTGTGAAAGAAGGTGCAGTAATTATTGATGTTGGAATACATAGGTTAAATAGTTCTGTTAAAAATAAAACCAAATTATGTGGCGATGTATTATTAGAAGATGTCATCCCAAAAGTATTTGCTTACACACCAGTTCCAGGAGGTGTGGGACCAATGACAGTGACAATGTTACTTGTAAATACTATTTTTAGCTGGCAAAAACAATTTGGTTTATTATCAACTCTTAATGACCTACTGCCATAAATCCAAAGATGAAACAAATTATTATTAAAGGTATAAGATGACTAAAGTTATAAATAATATTTCTGATTTTGAAAAATATCTTACAAACACAAAAAAGATTGTAGAAGAAGCACTTGATTTCTCATTAGGTCCTGAGAATCCTGAAATCCTAAGAGAGTCAATGAGATATTCACTTTTAGCTGGTGGTAAAAGAATAAGGCCAATTTTATGTTTAGCATCTTGTTCACTTGCAGGTGGAGAGCCTGCATTAGCTGTTCCCACAGCAGTAGCAATAGAAATGATTCATACAATGTCCTTGATTCATGATGACTTGCCCTCCATGGACAATGATGATTTAAGGAGGGGTCGACCAACAAATCATAAAGTATACGGAGATGCAATAGCTATTCTCGCTGGTGATGCATTATTAACTAGGGCTTTTGAGATGGTCTCTTTAAGAAGTCCAGGAGTTGATCCAAGTAGATTACTTAATGTAGTTGGGGAACTTTCCTTAGTTGCAGGTGCACCAGGCTTAGTAGGGGGACAAGTTGTTGATTTGGAATGCGAAGGTAAAGAAGTTGACCTTGAAACCCTCGAGTATATTCATCTTCACAAAACTGGGGCTTTATTAAAAGCTTGCGTAAGAACAGGTGCGATGATTGCAGGTGCTAACGAAAAGCTATTAAGAGCTCTGACTACATATGCAGAGGGAATTGGATTAGCCTTCCAAATTATAGATGACATTCTTGATTTAACTTCAAGCAGTGAAAAGCTTGGTAAAACTGCTGGTAAAGATCTTTTAGCTGACAAAACCACATACCCAAAATTACTTGGGATGGAGGAGTCAAAGAAAAAAGCATTAGATTTAGTAGAAAAAGCAAAAAAAGCAATTGAACCTTGGGGTGCAGATGCAAAGTATTTAATATCGTTAGCCGACTTTATTACAAATAGAGATAGATAATTAATCTTAATTTATGTCTGAGTTTTTTCCCTTTTTTAATAATTCAGTTCTTTTCTGGAGCTTATTATCCTGTTTACTAGCTCAATTTTTTAAAATAGTATTCAATTTCTTTTCAACTGGAGAGATAAGATTTGGAATTATGTTCGAGACGGGTGGGATGCCTTCAAGCCACTCCGCCTTAATAACTGGTGCTGCATCTGGTATAGGTTATGAATTGGGATTTGATAGCTCAATATTCGCATTATCAGTTGCTGTAGCTCTAATAGTTATGTATGACGCTAGTGGTGTTCGAAAATCAGCTGGGATTCAAGCTGCAGAAATTAATAAACTATCAAAAAAACTAGACCCTCAATCTGAATTACTGTTAAAAGAAACCCTGGGTCATACAAAAATTGAGGTCATGGTGGGGAGTTTTTTAGGACCATTAATCACTTTGCCTGGAATGTTTTTTTTAGGTTCTCCTCTCAAAATATTTGATTTGATAATAAATTAAAAATTTTTTGAAAAAGTAATTTGTGTGGCATCTATAAAGTTTTTGGCGACTTCTGGAGAACTTGGCAAATGTAAGTGAATCCAACTTGCATGTAATTTTTCATCAAAAAAGCCTTCATTTTTGTATTCGGTTTTCCAAGATTTAATTTTCCATGGAGAAGAAAGTTTCTTCTGATGCTCAGCTTTTCCAGAATCAAGTTCAGATAAATTGTTTTCAATTTCCCAATAATGAAATTCATGTCCTCTAATTAATTGATTTTGTTTAATGATTGGAGTATCTTTTAAACCCGCAATGTATCTGTAACCTACTGAAAGTTTACTTTTTTTTGATCTAAAAGGAAGGATGCCACTCATTTTATGATAATTACCATTTTCATCTTTTATGTAGTCTCCTAAAATCATCATCCCTCCGCACTCTGCATATATAAATCCATTTTTGCGGAATTTCCTTAACGAATTTAAGCTTTTTGTAGAATTACTTATATGATCAGCATATTTTTCAGGGAAACCCCCAGGAATAATTAAAGAAGAAGCCTCATTAGGTATTTCTTCATCATCATAAATACTCCATGAAATCAATGGTATACCTATTTCACTCAAAAACTCCTTAGTTTCAGGGTATTGAAAATGAAAGATTTTATCTTCTGCAATTGCGATAGGTTTACTTTTGTCTATTTTAAAATCTTTAAAATTAAAAAAATTAAATATTTTTTTTTGAGGAGATTTCAGAAATTTAATAAGAGAAAATACATCAAGATTTCTTTCGGCGAAATTTGCAAAATATTCAACATCAATTTCTTTATTATTATCCAATGGAGATATCAGACCTAAATTAGCTTTCTTTAAAGTTATTTTTGAATCAGATGGTAAAAAACCAAGAATTTCGATATCTTCATTTTTAAAAACTTCTTTGATTAATTTTTTATGTCGATCTGAATTAACGTTATTAAATATAATTCCTGATATTGACAACTCACTATCGAAATCTCTAAAACCTCGAATAGTCGCCAAAAGAGAAGCTACTTGACCTCTAGCATTAACAATAAAAATTATTGGAGCATTGAGAAGTTTAGAGATATTTGCAGTGCTGGAATAGGTTGTTGACCCTAGTCCATCAAACAAACCCATTGCTCCTTCAATTAACGAGAATTCATATTTCAAAGAATGTTTAAAAAAACTTTCTCGAACCCATTCCTCACCACTTAAAAAAATATCTAAATTCCTACAAATAGGTTGGCCAATTGAGCTCAGTTGTTGTTGATCAAGATAATCTGGGCCAACCTTGAAAGTTTGTATCTTTATACCTTTTGAGAAAGCCCAACAAGATAGCAAAAGAGATAATGTAGTTTTCCCGCTATCAGTTGAAGGAGAAGATATTACACAAGGCATCTATTAGTTATTCAAACCATTAAATATTTGAAGAGCTATTTTAATAGAATTTTCAAAAAGAGGACTGGTATTTCCTCTACTACTTCCCAATAATTTACTAACATCGTACTCTGATGTAGAAAAAGAATTTGGAACAACTTGTTCTATTAATTCCATATTAGCCATTCCCCCTGCTTCAAGTCTCATACATTCCACTGATTCACAGCCAAGTATTACGCAAGTGTTATTTTTTTGAACCTCACTAATTTTTGAAATCAGTCTCAATCCAATAACTTGTCCTAAATGAATACTTGGATTTCCCAAAGATAAGGGATTAATTGATGTAGAAATTATTTCGCCATTAATTCTTTCAAACTCTATTTTGGTTAATTCTGTATCAGTTTCAACTCTTAGAAAAGACCAACCAAGTTTATCGCTAATCCATGAAATCAAAAACAACGCTTGAATCATATGATCTCCTGCTATATCAATGTCAATATCAGTAATATGATCTAAAATTGGTCTCCTCGAAGGCGGATCAAAAATCATTGCCAATGATTCCCTCCAATTTTTCAATCTAACCCAATTCAAATCATTAATAGCTTTATTTGAATTATTTAATTGATCTAAAACTTTTAAACATCTTTGAGGCGATCCAAGAGCAGTATCAATTATTAACCTTAGACCATAATCAGTGAAATATTCGAAGATTTCAGGCGACTCATCCAAGCTTCCATTCCACCACAACCATGAAGGTAATTCATCAATAGATAATTCATCAATTATTTTTAATCCTTTATTAGATATTGAGGCCGAGCCCCCCCTAATAACAACTAAATCCCCACAAATAGGTTGCATAGCTGGGGTATCACTTAATGGACAGTAAGCGGATACAAAAGTTTTGATATCTGAATTTTTATTTAATGTTGGCGCTAGAGTTATTAATCTTCTTGGATTCAATGTACTTATCGTTGATTCAAAAAATTGTCCTCTAAAATCTTCAAATTCTTTATTAGATAAATTTTCCTTCAACAAATTCAATAATTCTTCACTATTAAGTGAAGTAGTGATAGGAAGTCCTTGATCTAATATAAATTTTTTAACAACTTCAATTATCTCTGGACTTAAATTTCCAGTAATTGGTCCATTTACTAATCCTTTTTGAACCAAACATTGTTCTAGCCAAGCGGGCTGCCAGACCATTAATGTGAAAGTATTAGCTCCAGTATTATCTTTATCTTCTGAAATCCATAATTTATTAAGGTAATTAGAAATTTCCTGATAAGGGAGCTCTAAAGGGGTTTGTAGTGTAAGTTGAGGTTTCATTTTTAGGGTCTACGCCAGAAAATATTATCTTTTGAAATTAATTGATCTGACTCAGGAGGGCCCCATGTCATAGATTCATAATTATAAATAGGTAACTTCCAAGGAGAATTATCCATCAATTCTATTAATGGCGTATAAAGTTTCCAGGCTGCCTCTACCTCATCACTTCGAGTAAATAATGTTGGGTCAGAAAGCATTGCATCAGCTAATAATCTTACATAGCCTTCATCTGAGGGTTCTCCAAATGATTCATCATAAGAAAATTCCATCTCAACGGGTCTTGATTTCATTCCAGAACCAGGAGACTTTACTTCAAATTTGAAAGTAGCACCTTCATTTGGCTGAATTCTAAGGATAAGTTGATTTGGGGCAGGATTTATTATTGTTGATTCAAATAAATGAACAGGAACATCTTTAAAAGTCAAGACTATTTCTCCAAGTCTTTTAGGTAGTCTTTTACCTGTTCTCAAATAAAAAGGAACCCCTTGCCAACGCCAGTTATCAACGAAAACTTTTGTCGCAATATAAGTTTCTGTTGTGCTATTACTATTAACACCATCTTCCTGCCTATATCCTTTGAGTCGATTTGAAATATTCCCTCCCTCTCCATATTGACCTCTTATGCAACAATTCCACGGTTCATTTTCATCAGCAAGTTTTGAAGCTTGAAGAACCTTAGCTTTTTCATTTCTTATTGCTTCTGGTTCAAATTTTCCAGGAGGTTCCATTGCAGTAACTGCAAGCATTTGAGTCATATGATTTTGAAGCATATCCCGTAAAGCACCAGAGCTTTCGTAATAACCTGCTCTATCTTCAACACCAACTGTTTCAGATGAAGTAATTTGAACACTTGATATATAATTCCTGTTCCAGATTGGTTCAAAAATAGTGTTAGCAAACCTCAAAACAAGAATATTTTGAACTGTCTCTTTACCTAAATAATGATCAATCCTATAAATCTGACTTTCTTCAGCGCAACTTTGAACAATCTTATTCAATTTTTTTGCACTTGAATAATCCCTTCCAAAAGGTTTTTCAATTACTAAACGACTTTTCTTAGGATCATCTAAAAGGCCAGCCCCTTTTAGAGCTTTACATCCACTTGCATAGAAATTCGGAGATACTGATAAATAAAATGTTCTATTCCCATGAGTAGCTTGTGTTTTATCAATTTCATTTAATCTTCTAGAAAGCCTTACGACATGATCACTTTGTTGCAAGTCAACTGGTTCATAGAAAAGATAATTAGAAAATTGTTCCCACTCCATTTCTTTACCAGATATTTGATTAGATAACTTTACTTTCATCTTTTCTCTAAAATCATTATCGGTCCAAGGTCTTCTCGCACAACCAACTATTCCAAATTCACTAGGAATTCTTCTTTGCAAATAGAGTTCAAATAAGGCTGGTATTAATTTTCTATGAGTAAGGTCTCCACTAGCGCCAAAAATTACTAAACATTGTGGAGATATGACTCTTTCCTGCCGTAAACCTAATCTTAGAGGATTACTTAAAGTTGAAGGCATATTTTTAGTATTCTTTATTTAAAATCCTCTTTTTTTCATATATTAGCTACATATTGTGTCTAAACCAAAAAGTATTTAGTATGTGAAACTTAAATCTAAATATCAAAGATTTAGTAAGTTTCTACGTGCCATCTTCCTGCTTTTTTTAGTTGAGGTCTTAATTCTGACCAGTTCAACCCTTTTTCTTCTGCTGCCTTAGTCATTGCTTCATCTATTCCTGGTTCCATACCCTTTAATCCACAAAGATATATATGTGT
Source organism: Prochlorococcus sp. AH-716-I09 (assembly GCA_028409275.1). Lineage (GTDB taxonomy): Bacteria > Cyanobacteriota > Cyanobacteriia > PCC-6307 > Cyanobiaceae > Prochlorococcus_A. The sequence continues at coordinate 18,241 of JAOOML010000017.1, forward strand.
CTTTTCATCTTCAATCATGTTGAAAAGTTCATTGGCTGACTCTAAAACTCTGTCTTGAATGTACATTCTTCCACCTTTTGTATTTTGCTGCTCGCGACTAATAGCTTTTGTATATTTAAAATTATCTGGATTCTCTGAAATGTACCTTTGAAGATCTTCTTCGTATAACAAATTAGCTGATTTTGGAGCACCCATAAATAACCAAGCTTTACCCTTGAAATTCCATTTATTTTTTTCTTTTTCAGTTGGTTCGAACATTCTTCTTAAATAAGCCCTCATTGGTGCTATTCCAGTTCCAGTGGCTAACATAACAATGTTTGCGTCATCTTCATCAGGGAGAAGCATTTCTTTACCAACAGGACCTGTTATTTTTACTTTATCTCCAGGCTTAATATCACATAAGTAAGAAGAGCAGACACCATTAATGGTTTCACCATCTTTTTCATACTGAAGCTGTCTTACACAAAGAGAAACTGTATTTCCATTAAAGTCATCACCATGTCTAGTACTAGCTATTGAGTACAGTCTTAATTTATGAGGTTTTCCATTAGCATCTTCACCAGCAGGCATGATACCAATACTTTGACCTTCTACATAATTTAAAAATGGATCACTATCTTTAAGGTCGAAAGTTATGTGATTAACTCTACCAATTGCTCCTTCTTTGAGAAGACTATAGTTTCCAATAACTGTTCCCTCATATGGTGTTTTAGGACGGTAAATATTGACTGGAACATCTGCATGTTTTTTCTTAACTATTTTTGGAGCTTCTGTTTTTGGAGCTTCTATTTTTGAAACAGCGACTTCTTTAGGTTCCACAGCTTTTGCCTCAGGTTTTTTTGTTTTAACCTCTTCAACAAATTTTAAAGCTCTTTTATTAAAAGTTGTGAGTATAAAATAAAAAACAGCTATTACTACTGGTATATGAGCTAATCCGCCTGCGATTACTTTTGCTTGTG
>JAOOML010000018.1 GCA_028409275.1 Prochlorococcus sp. AH-716-I09
CAAACGTATGTTTTAGCAAAAATAAACTAGATAATAATTATTTTCATGTAATTAGTAATGAAAATGAAGAACAAATTTTAGCTTTCAGAGCAAGGCTCCTTTATCAAAAACTACTTGATAAGGGCTTTAGATTGGTTGAATAGAAAAAATTATTTCAATAAACTTAAATCTTCGAAAACGAACTTTTGTGTTTCGTCTTCTTGATTTTGGTTTAAGTATTTTATTGTTCTCGAACTTAAAATCCAAAAATCCTCTTCACCTATATTGATAAATTCATCCTTATATTCTAATTTTTGTGATTTTGACTTAAGTGTATCTGGATCAATTGATTGACTACTATATTTTTTACTAAGGAAACCCATTCCTGTATTAAGAAATTCTTCAACAAAAATTTCTATTATTGTTCCATGAATTTTTCTATAGACCATATTGATACAGTCATTTTGAACTCTATATTTATCACCTTGATTCTTACCTGTAACACTCATTTCAATCCCATTTTCAGAATTTTTGAGTAAATTAAAATTATTTTCTGAATGAACAGATTTAAATTCTCTCTTTACCCTGTGTATACATACTTCAAATAATTGGGACGCAATACTTTTAACAATATTCTCATCTTCTATTTTTTTAATATTTGGTTTAAAGTCTTTACCTAATAAGAATTCACCTTCATAAGTATTATTTTTAACAAAAAAAATACATTTACCTTTGTAACCATTAAATTCATTCTTCCAAGTATATCTTTTTTCATAAGCCTTTCTAAAAATCTCCTTACAATTAATTTCTCTAAGATTCTCCATTAATTTTTTTGAATACTTAAGTTAATTCTACAAAAAAAAACCTCCCTACTAGAGAAGAGGTTTTTTTCGATTGAACTAGTTTTGAGTAATTTTTGTATTTTCAATATTGTCAAATGCTTGACCAATTTTCTTAAAGTCAAATCCCATAGCTCTTAATGCGTGCCAAAGATGTCCTTGTAAGAAGAAGAAACCCAAGTAGAAATGAGTATTAGCAAGCCAAGCTCTTGAGCTGTAAGCTCCCGATCCTAGATCAGCCGTATCAGTAAAATAAGGTGCGAATTCAAATTGAAGCTTTAGCGGCTCTCCATATAGATCTACTGGATAAATGGTTGTATTTGAAGCACACCAAAAGGCTGCTACAAAAGCCATATAAGAAACACCAACTACTGAGTATGACAAAATAGCCTCAGCACCAAGTAATCCTTTACCTTTAAATTCTGTATATTCTCCAAATTGTTTAGTACAAATATGGAAAACACCACCTATTATTTCGAGGAAAGCTAGAAAAGCATGTCCTCCCATTACATCTTCTAGACTATCTATTTTTAAAAAATCAAATTGATGATTCCAAATAGCAGCAATATCTAAATTGTAAACAACTTGTCTTGTGCTTCCAATTACTGGGTCATAAATTCCATGAATCCGAGCCCATTCCACAAACATAATTGCTCCAAGACCAAGAAAAATTAGATGATGGCCAAGAATAAAAGTTAATTTATCTGGATCATCCCATTCAAAATCAAATTTTTGCGGCTTACTGTTCTCTGGATACTCTCCAAGATCGCCTGCAAATTTATTGGAATGTAATAATCCCCCTGCACCTAATACAGCTGAGAAAATTAGATGTAATGTGCAAATTACAACGATCCCATATGGCTCTGTAATCACACCATTTTCAACGCCACCAATTCCAATACCCGCTAGATGAGGTAAAACAATTGCTTTCTGGGCGCCCATTGGAATACTGGCGTCGTAACGAGCTAATTCGAATAATCCAAAAGCTCCTGCCCAAAACATCATTAATCCTGCATGGGCAGCATGAGCTGCTATGAATTTACCTGAACGGCCAACAACACCAGAATTTCCTGCGTACCAGTCATAGGTGACATCAGATTTTCCGTAAGTTTGTAACACTTGATTTAAATAAACAGCAAATTGAGCATATTGCTATTCAGTATGTTTTTTTACAAATCCTTTACAGATTTAATTACTTATGTAAAAAAAACATCTGGTGAAAGAACAAATGTTACAAATTTGGGAAGTAATATCTTTGAAAGCTCAAGCCAATGAGGGGATTTCCGTCTTAAGCTGAGAAGCCCATGTTTCAAGGCGTGAATCAGTTAAGTCAGATTCACTATCCTCATCAAGAGGTAATCCGCAAAAGCTTTCTCCAATAATACTTTTAGACTCATCAAATGTATAAGAAGATTTATCTACATAACCCACCATTTCAGCGCCTGCTTTAGTGAAGTAGCTATGAAGTTCTTCCATTGCATCACAATAATTTTCTGTATAGGTAGAAGAATCTCCTAAACCGAAAATTGCAACCTTTTTACCTGATAAATTAAGATCACCAATATCCTCTAATATTGAATCCCATGCAGTGCCTGATCTCTCTTCATCTGCTCCGGTATTCCAAGTAGGTATCCCGCAGATTATTCCATCAAGCGCTTCAAACTCTGAAAGATCATCCACATCAGATACATCTTTTGGTGCTTCTGCTGAAGAAACAAAGTTGTGAAGACGATCTGCTACGTCTTCAGTTTTTCCTGTTGTAGTTGCGTAATAAATTCCTACGGTCATAACTTCAAAATGTTTACTTTAAAATAATAAAATCTAAAAACATTAAATTAATTTCTTTAAAAACTTTTTCACGTAAAATTTTATACTAACTAAAGTAAGAAAAAATTTTTTAAGAATAATTTATAAAAAACATTTAAATCATTGTGAATAACAAAACCAAAAATGATATCCATCATCTTGTTGAAGAATTTAATTTTAAAGGGAAAGGGAAATTTAAATTAATTATCATATTTGGTTTATTAGGAGATTTTGATAGCTTTGAATATGCAATAAATTTGAAAAATTTTATCGATAATTACCAATACAAAAATTTAGATATTTTTGCTATTGCTATTGGGGACCAAATTGGGAAAGAAAAATTCTGTAAATTTACTGGCTTCCCTGAAGATAATTTAAAAGTTGTTACTAATAACCAAATTCATAATAATCTTAAAATCTCAAAAGGATTAGATATAGGATTAGGAGGTTGGATCAATATGTTGTTGATGCTATCTGGAATAAATTCTTTAAAAACAATAAAGGAAGTTTTTAGAGGCTATACAGGAGATCGAAAGTCTAAGCAAATATATTCAGAATCTGACAAAATAGACGTTTTAAAAATCCTAAAATTTTCAGGTAATTCTTTCAAGCAGGTTTTTGGTGATGGTTATTTGAGGCCATTTGAATTGGCAACATTTAGATTAAACAATATGAATGAAATAATTCAAAATTGGGGTGATTATATTATAGATGAAAAATACCTTCCTCAAAGAGGAGCTTCTTTTTTGCTAAATGATAAAAATCAAGTTATTTATAATTTTTTTTCAAATGATGTTCTGGGGTATTCATCAAATATGAGAGATCCCTTAGATTTTTTGTCTGATTTAATAAAAGAATAGTTTTTAAAACTTTGTTATGAATATCGACATATTTGGATACTTTGCAGCAATTTTAACAACTGCTGCATTTCTACCTCAATTGATAAAGACTTTAAAAACTCAAAAGGCGAATGACGTTTCATTGACAACTTTAATAATGTTTATTATCGGAGTTTTGTCTTGGATTATTTACGGTTATAAAATTTCTTCCAAACCAATATTGATAGCAAATTTAATTACCTTACTATTAAATATCTTGATATTAATTTCTAAAATATATTTTTCAAAAACCAAAAGTGAGGAGGATTTATCTTAATAGTATTAAATTACCAGCGATATTAATTTTATTATGATTAGTATAAATCTAAAATTTTTTAATATTGAAAACTTCAAAATGCTGGGTTTGGTTTAAAGGAAGCCTTCAAACTGGTGGTTTTTGGAAGGAAGGTTTTACCTGTACTTTTGACGAGAACGCTGGGGTTTTGATAGAAAGTCCTGCCTATGTAACTTGCAGGGTTCCAAATTGGAGAGTATTGACTAAGGAACCAGAAGATCTAAACAAATCTCCTTTAATTCCAGATAATGCAATATGGAAAATAATTTAAATTATTCATACTTAATAAAAAAACTCTTTGACTGCCCTCCAACAAGTTAATATTTCTCTATAAATTAATTGATACCATCTACTCTCTTTTTATAAATATTATTCCTTTCATAATTTTTGGTTTTTTCCTTGGGAAAAAGAAGCCAAAGATATCTGAATATATTGCAAGACCTCTTATAAGATTTGGGATACCTTTGAGTGTAATGGGTCTTTTATTAAAAGAAGGTATAGATATAAACCTTATCAAAAGTGCATTTTTAGCATTTTCCCTTATAGGATTCTTAATCACTCTAATAAATATATTCCCAATATTTAAGAACAAACTGCCAAATTATACGTTGCAGCTAGCCGGCCTAATAGGTAATACATCATTTTTGGGAATACCTATTGCGATAGCTCTTCTCCCGTCAGCAACTATAAACTTTACTATCGGATTTGATTTAGGAACAACACTTTTTGCTTGGGTATTTGGACCATTTTTACTACAAAGAAAATCCCAAATCAAGAGCATTCCAAATATCAAAGGATTATTAAATGCATTGATAAATAGTCCTGCATCAAGAGGGATCATCGGAGTATTTTTGGCATACCTTTTTCAAATAGATGAGATATTAGGCAATTATCTTTGGATACCGGCAAGAATTGTTATCGCTCTGGCAATAATAATTGTGGGGACAAGACTTGGATTAATAACAAATCAAAAAAATAATATTTTTGATCTTAATAAAGAAATTAAATTTTCAATTTTATTAAAATTATTTATTCTTCCTTTTATTATTTTTTTATTAAGCAAATTTTTAAATTTTGACTTTTATCAATCATCAGCTTTAGTTCTTCAGGCAGGAACTCCTAGCGCAATATCGACAATTTTAATGGCAGAGGCTTACAGAGTTAAACAAAATATTGCTTCGAAAATTCTTTTTACTACAACTTTAATTTCAATAATTACAATTCCTCTATTGGCTATATTTATGAATTCATTTAAATAAACCGCATAATTTATGAATATTGTAAAGATAATATCCGGATAACTACATAATGTCTTAAGATTTAGATTATGAAGTCAGTAAGCCCTGAAAATGAATATATTCCCTTAAATCTCCGGATTTCTGTAAGGAGGGATACTCTAAGGCTAATCTCAGAGATGGCTCAAGATATGGGTATAAGCATTAATGAAGTTTTTAGTTTTTTAGCAGAAGATTCTGTAATTGATCTTGAATTACTTGAGGATTTGAATGAGATTGAAATCCCTAACAAGTGCAGCTTAGATGATCTTAAAAATGCTCTTCTTAAAAAAAAGCTTTGTTAAAATTTCTCTACTTTTCTATTTTTCCAGTCAGATTTATAACCACTATTAATTAAAAATTCCGAATTCTTATCTAAATCACCTTTCTGAATGCGCCATAAATTATAAATCCCATATTCGCCTAATTTTTGATGATTAATATTTGACCAATGCAGTTTACGCGAAGAGTAATCGTCTATCACCACCAATAAAGATTCGTATCCATAATCAGGTTGATCCTCATAATTTTTTCTTTTATCAAAATTCAGTCTTTCTGAAAGGTTAATTAAACCTTCTTTATTACTTGATTCATAAAAGACTATTTGTCTCGAATAATAATGTAAAGACGGTTTTCTTATCCCAATCATTGCTAAAGTTTCTTTACCCTCACGAATAGCAACAATTAATTTTGAGATATTCCTCAAAGGCAATTGTCTTGAAGTATCTGCTAATTTTCTAATTGGCGACATTAAAAATGATTGTCCAATTAAAAGTAAAATTTGAAGACAAAGGAAGATATTTTTGGATTTAAAAGAATATAAAATTATTGCAAAAAGTGTAAATAAAGAGAAAAACAATCTAGCTTTGAAAATTATTCCAGAGCTTATTAGCTCATATGCAAGATTAGGCATTTCAGGATCATTTATTGAACTTAACCAAATATTTGAGAAATAGAATGCAAATGAAACTCCAAGCAAAATTAAAATGTTAAAAATCGACAAATATGAATAAGTTTTATTCGTATTTTTTAAATTAATAAAGCTATTACTTATCAAAATTGCAGTTGCTGGAATTGCCGGCAGCCAATAGCTTGGCAGTTTAGTTGCAGAAATACTAAAAAAAATTAAAACTGATGTTAACCAGCATAGAGAATATGTATGAAGGGTTTCAGAAATCTTGCAACTCTCTTTTAAACTTCTTACGAAATCCTTAAAGGCTATTAATGTACCGTGATACAAAAAAGGGGTGAAAGGCAATGAAGCAAGTATCATTATGTAAAGAAAAAACCAAAAAGGTTCTGCATGGTTATTGACAACCGATGTGTATCTTTGGAAATTATGGTAGCCAAAAAAATTATCCCAAAAAGGCTTTCCTTCTTTTATGAATTCTAAGACGTACCATGGAGCACTTATTAGGAATGTTATTAAAAAACCTTTCTTAGGATTTATCTTGCAAAGCAAGCTTTTCCAACCCCTCTGAATTAATAAGAAAGATGTAATAGTCAATATTGCCAAAATGAATGCAACAGGTCCTTTAGTTAAAATTGCAAAACCCAAAAAAACCCATGCTGAGATGCACTGATCATTATTATCACTTGCCATTCTCCTCCAAAACAAAAGCAGACTAATCCCTAATGTTCCAGTTAAGAGAGCATCACTAACTGCGGTCCTACTCCAGATAATTATTAATGGAGAAAGTGCAAAACCTAGTGATGCGACTATTGGAGTAAAAAAGTTCCTATTTCCTTTCTGTGGCCAACAAAACAACGTATCTCCAATCATCAACATTAAAAATAATGAACCCAAAGCTGAAGGGAGTCTTGCCGCGAGTGTTCCGTAAGTATCCCAAATCTCGTTTTTTGGTAATGAGTAAAAAAAACCCATTAGCCAATATATTAGTGGAGGCTTGTCAAAACGGAACATCCCATTGACTTTTGGAGTTAACCAATCTCCAGATTCACTCATTGCCCGTGCAGCCGCGGCAAATAGAGGAGGAGTTTCATCAACTAGTCCTGTTGTACCTAAACCTAAAATAAATATAAATATCCCAGAAACTAAAATTATTAATAAGGTTATAAGCCTTTTTTTTGAGTTAAGGAAAATCATTCAATATTAGTTATCTACTTATATTCATTAATTACTACATTAAGCCAGTTCAAAACCTTATTAGCAAATATATCTGTAGAAGCATTTTTTTCTACCCATGCCCTACAATTCTTACGCTTTATTTTTTCTATGGTCTTTACATAGGAAAGCATAGTTTCTTTATCATCAGGATCCGCAAGATAACCAGTTTTTCCATGCTGAATAATTTCACTAGGCCCTCCCCTTTTATATGCTACAACTGGCACTCCACAGGCTAAAGCTTCAACAATAACGTTTCCATAAGCCTCATTCCATTTCGGAGTATTAAGCAACACCCTACATTTACCAAGTTCTTTTTGTAAGTCATTAGTTGCTAAAAATCCTCTCCAATCTATGGTTCCTTGAGGAAATAACTTTTCTATTTTTGAGGCATAAGTCTTATCTTCTATAAGCCCCCAAACATTTAGTTTTTCGCCAAGTTCATTTGCGATATAAGCTGCATCCTCTAAACCTTTCTCCTCTGCCACTCTCCCAACCCAAGCCAAAGGTCCCTTTAATGTATTTTGAAAAGTATAATTGTCTAATTCAAAACCATTCCCAATAATTGTTGGGTTTTTTATGAATGGATAATCATTAGCTTGTAGTTTTGAATGAAAAGCGAAATTATCAGGATATTTAGCATATACCTTTGAGATTAAATTCCTTATTGCAGAACTTTCAGAACCCATACTAATAATGTGTGCAATGGGTATCTCAACATTTAGGGTCATCCAAATAGGCAGCCAATCATAAGACATGTTTAACAAAACATCTGCTTGTTTAGCAATATTTAATCCCTTTTCAAGCATTCCTGCTAGCAGTGAATTATCTGGAATACTTATAGGAGAATTGTAATTTTGATGCTGCCAACTAATTTGATCTTCACCTTCTACAAAATATAATTTTGCCTTTTCATTACTTTCAGATAATTTAGAATTTTTTGGCGCTATCACCTCTACAGAGTGACCTAAAGAAACCAAACCAGACACTAAGGAATTTAAAGTTAATTCAACTCCTCCACCTTTTCCACTCCCTAGGAAACCTATTGGAGTACTAATCAAAACTATTCGCATTATGTGACTTTTACACCAAAAGACAAATTAGATAGTAGTGTCTGTAAATTTATTTTCCCACAAAGACCTTCTCTGGCTAACAAAAAATACCGAGATAAGAACAAAAACTACTCCTATCCATTGAACAATCGTAAGTCTTTCACCTAACCAAACACCACCGCTGAGAAGAGCAAATACTGGAGTCAAAAAAGCAAGAGTACTAAATCCAGTTATTTCTTTATTATTAGCAAAGTAAAAAAACAATCCATAGGCTATTGCTCCCCCGAAGACACTTGCGAATGACATAAGTCCCCAATCAAAGATTGACCAATCCGGGATTATTTGAAAATTTGATTTTAAGCAATGCTTAATAATTAAGGGTACACTTCCTAAAACCATGTGCCAGCCTGTAACTGCAACTGGATCACTTTTAGTGCAAGTGAATCTAATTAAAATTGTTCCTAGTGCCATAGCTAGAGAAGCTGCAAGCATCCAAAGTTCTCCAAAGTTAAAAGTTACATCAGTCATGGCTGTATTAGACATTAACCACCAATTTCCTAGAAATTCTTGGGGGACACCTAAAAATACTATTCCTCCCAATCCAAAAAGTAAGCCAAGCCATCCTATTGGATTAATTAAATTTCCAAAAATTGCCCTTGCTAAAATCGCTACCAAAAGCGGCTGAGAATCAATCAATACAGATCCTAGACCTGCTCCAGTTTTTTCAATACCATAAGTTAAAAACAACTGAAAAAAAGTGGCATCTACTATTGTAAAAATAAAAAACCACTTAAAATCGCACTTATATATTTTTAAATCTCTTTTAAACAAATATGTTGTTATTAGAACAAGTATTCCTGCAGGAAGTAATCTTAAAGAAGCAACAAACTCTGGCCCAGCACTAGATACCAAGGGAGTCATGGCCGCCATAGAAGTACCCCAAAGTGCAAAAGGGAGTATCATTAAAAACCAATTTAGGATTGAATTCATTAGTTGTGCTGATAGTCTTTTAAAAGTAGTTTCATGGATTTACCTTTAAAAAATGATTTGGCCTTTTAGACGAAAGTCAAAAAAAAGAATGGCTCGTATCGTAATTGATGAGCCTATCACAAGTTCAACAAGAGTTTCTGTCCTTAAAGCTCTTAAACAAATTGAAGATAGAGAATTTCCTGCTTTAATCGTGAGAATTGATTCCCCAGGGGGTACAGTTGGAGATAGCCAGGAAATATACTCTGCTATTAAAAGGCTAAAAGATAAAGGCTGCAAAGTCATTGCTAGTTTTGGGAACATATCTGCATCTGGAGGAGTTTACATTGGTGTAGCATCAGACATAATAGTTGCGAATCCAGGAACGATAACTGGATCTATTGGTGTGATTATAAGAGGAAATAACTTATCTGAATTATTAGATAAGATTGGTATAAAATTCGAGACAGTTAAAAGCGGTGTGTTCAAAGATATCCTTTCTCCAGATAAACCTTTGAGTGAGGAAGGTAGAGGACTTCTTCAAGGTCTTATTGATGAAAGTTATAAACAATTCACTGAAGCTGTTGCTGAAGGTAGAAATTTACCTGTTGAAGAAGTAAAAAAATTTGCCGATGGAAGAATTTTCACTGGAAGCCAAGCAAAAGAATTAGGCCTTGTCGATGAAGTTGGGGATGAGTTCGTTGCAAGAGAACTTGCTGCAAAGATAGTGAATATTGATCCTAAAATTCAACCCTTAACATTCGGGAAGAAAAAAAAGAAAATACTTGGACTAATTCCTGGAAGTAAATTTATTGAGAGGGTTATCGACAATATCTTCTTTGAGATTGATTCATCAAATAAAATACTTTGGTTATATAAGCCCTAAATCAATAAGTATAAAAAATGAAAGATGTTTATAAAATTACATTTATTCGAGGAGCTACAACAGCATCTGGAAATTCTGTTGAAGAAATAGAAGATGCCGTAGTGGAATTAATAGATGAATTAATTTCACGCAACAATCTGATTAAGTCGAACATATTATCAATTACTTTCACCTCGACTCAAGATTTGAATAAATGTTTTCCTGCATCTATAGCTAGAAAATGTAATGGACTTGATTCAGTAGCATTTTTAGACTGCCAACAAATGTATGTATCTAATGATGTCGATTTTTGTATAAGAGTAATGGCTCAAGTTTTATTACCACCAAATAATCCAATAAAGCATCCTTATTTAAGAGGCGCTGCAAAATTAAGGACAGATAGATGTTAACCTTAGTGAAACAATTTCTTCATCTAAATTTGGATAGTCCGAATTAATCTTTTAAAAACATCTACCCAATGTTAAAAAACAAAAAGAAACTTGCTTTGAATTTTAAAATCTTTAGATTTTTTCTTATTCCTACAATTTTAGTTTCGATTCCATTTTTGAATAACATCCAAGATGCAAAAGCAGGAATCGAATTTCAATGGGATCAAGACTCTGGCTACAGAAGATTAAAGTGGTTTCAAAAAGAAAACAAAAGAAGATTTAAAAATACAATTTATTTTTTCTTGAGGCCATCAGATAGAAATTCTGAACTTTTAAAAATAAATCTAGCCTTCCCTAAAAAGTTTAAATCAACTCTTAAAAATGAAAAAATAAGTCTTTGCAAGGTAAGAATAGGCGGTTTTGAGAATCGAACGAAATGTATAGAACAAATTCCTGCTGATATCGAAATTAATACTGAAGAATCTGGCTTGCGTTCACTAAATATTTACCCCTACAGCCCAATTCCCTTTAATAAAGAGAGTTATGCAATTGTATTAAAAGTCTTTAATCCAAAAAAATCAGGACTTTATCAATTCCATTCATATGGCCAACCTAAGGGAAAGTCAGTTTCAACATATTTAGGAAGCTGGACTATATTGATCGATTAAATGATAAATTAATTAAGGATAATTAAAAAAATGACTAAAAGAACTTTTGGCGGAACTTCAAGGAAAAGAAAACGTGTATCAGGATTTAGAGTAAGAATGCGTTCTCATACTGGTAGAAGAGTAATTAAAAGCAGGAGACAGAAAGGTAGGGGAAGAATAGCTGTATAACCCCTAATTAATATGGCTTTACCTAAAGATATGCGTTTAAAAGGTCATAGGACTTTTCACTATATACATAAAAATTCAAAAAAATTCCACGGGAAATTTATGACTTTCAAAGTGGCCAAATCAAATCCTGAAATTCTTTTATCCCATAAGTTCAAAAATAAATCAAACAAATTGAGGGTAGCAATTGCCATTAGTAAAAAAGTTTCAAAAAAAGCTGTAGATAGAAACAAGATAAGAAGAATGCTTCAAGAATGGCTATTAACAAATATTCAGGAAATTAATAACCACAATCCTTATTGGTTACTTGTTAACCTAAGGTTTGGAGATTTCTGCAATGATAAAAATATGCTTTTGGAGGAATTTCAAGACTTAATGTTCCAATCTCGTCTAATCAAATGATAAACATCAATGAAGAAACTTTTTACGAAGGTGGACCGGCAAAGAGTGATCTAATAATTAATCTTCTAGCAGGAATAACTATTCTTGGGCTGCCATTTACCTTTGCAGCAATAGTTAGAGCCTTGTGGTTAAGATATAAAATTACAAACAAGAGAATTACAATAGAAGGTGGTTGGTTTGGTAAAAATAAAACACAAGTTTCATTAAGTAATATTGAAGAGATCAGATCAATCCCACGGGGATTCGGATCATATGGCGATATGGTTCTAATTCTTAATGATGGATCAAAAGTTGAGATGAAATCATTACCAGTCTTTAGAGAAAAGCAAAAATTTATTGAAGAAAATATTATTAAAAAATCACAAATACTAAACCTCAACGAGGTTGAAGGATTTGCTACTAAATCCTAAATAAACTAATTACAAAAAACTTTTTTTCCTGTAAGATAGTATGTCTATTAAATTAACACTCTTTTTAATATCGTGATAGGGTTCATTTCTGAAAAACTACTTATCCCGATTCTAGATTTTTTCTACGGTTTAGTCCCTAGTTATGGTTTAGCGATTGTTGCCTTAACTGTTGTAATCAGAATCGCACTTTTCCCTCTAAGCGCTGGATCAATAAGGAGTGCTAGGAGGATGAAGATAGCACAACCAGTTATGCAGAAAAGACAAGCAGAAATAAAATCTAAATTTTCAGGTGATCCAAAGAAACAGCAAGAAGAATTAGGCAAATTAATGAATGAGTTCGGCAGCCCTCTCGCAGGCTGCTTGCCTTTGATTGTTCAAATGCCTGTTTTATTTGCTTTATTTGCAACATTGAGGGGATCACCATTTGCCGATGTTCCCTACAACATAAACATGAAGGTTATCCCCCAAGATCAAATATCTGCAATCGACCCTAAACCTTATAAGTCTCCAAGGCATTCAATATTTATTACTGAAAAATCTCATTTCCCTGTAATAGCTACCATCCCTAATGGAACAAAATTAGGTGCGGAAGAATCAGTAAAAATTAATTTGCAAACATTAAATGGCAATAGCTATTCGGAAGTCTTATCTAAATATGATGATGGATCAAAATTTCTCCCTACCTGGACAGTTTCCAAAGGATCCGAGAATCTAAAAGTTTCCCAAGACGGTACAGTAACTGCAATTAAACCAGGTGACGCAACAATTGAAGCAAAAATTCCTGGTCTAGCTGCTAAAAGTGGTTTTCTATTTATTAAAGCTCTTGGTCAAGTCGGTTTTTATGTTGATGGTGCTATTAATTGGGATATTGCAGCACTAGTTGGTGCCTTTGGATTAACTTTACTTCTCTCCCAAGTGTTGTCTAGTCAAGGAATGCCTGCAAATCCACAGCAATCAACAGCCAATAAAATTACACCAGTTATGATTACTGGTATGTTTCTGTTTTTCCCACTACCAGCAGGGGTATTACTATATATGGTGGTTGCCAATGTATTCCAGGCCTTTCAGACTTTTCTTCTTAATAAGGAAGCACTTCCTGAGAATCTACAAAAAATATTAGATCAACAATTGCTGGCCAAAAATGAGGTAATTCAAACTTCCGCTTCCACTATCTCAGATAAAAGATTACCTTTTGAACCTAACAGTAAAAAATAGTTCTAATTTAAATAATGAATTCTTGGTGTAGAAATTTAGAATTACTTATAAAATCAAGAAATTCATTAATTTGGGTAAGGACTAAAGAAGAGGAAAGGTTAGAAAAATTAGTTAATTTCTCTTGTGAAAGGTTAAATATAAAAAGATTCCTTTGCTGGGATTGTGTTAATGGTATTAAAGGATTAATAAATGAAAAAGGTAAATTTTCTAACAATCCCTTAGGAGTGCTTAATTGGCTTAAGGAACAAAGTTCTGAAAATTCAATAGTTTTATTAGTAAAAGATTTTCATAAATTTTATGATGATCCAACTATCAATAGAACCATTAAAGAACTATCTTCGGCGCTTAAGGAAACAAATCATAATTTAATTATTTGTTCTCACCAATTTCCAACATCAGAAGAGCTGGATGAATTAATGGCAATTATAAACTTACCTTTACCTGATCAAAAAGAATTAAAAAATCTAATAAATAATATTGCTATTAATACAAATTCTAATCTAGAGGAAGAAGACCTAAACGAGCTTTCTATAGCTTCAAGTGGATTAACCGAAATAAAAGTAAAGCAAGTCACTGCAAAGGCACTTGCTCAAAGAGGAAAAATAAGTAAAGAAGATATCAAAGATATTCTTAAAGAAAAAAAACAAGTTATCGCTAGAAGTGAAATTCTAGAATTTTTCGAAGCTAAATCAAGTCAAGATGATATTGGGGGTTTAAGTGTATTAAAAGTT
Source organism: Prochlorococcus sp. AH-716-I09 (assembly GCA_028409275.1). Lineage (GTDB taxonomy): Bacteria > Cyanobacteriota > Cyanobacteriia > PCC-6307 > Cyanobiaceae > Prochlorococcus_A. The sequence continues at coordinate 14,060 of JAOOML010000018.1, forward strand.
TGGCTTAATCAAAGATATACGGCCTTTTCTAAAGAAGCTAGAGACTATGGTCTACCTATTCCAAAGGGAGTCTTACTCGTTGGAGCGCAAGGAACAGGGAAATCACTTACTGCAAAATCAATTTCCAAGAGTTGGTCGATGCCGCTTCTTAAGTTAGATGTGGGACGACTATTTTCTAGCCTTGTAGGTTCGAGCGAGGCAAGAACAAGAGAGACTATATTGAGAGCTGAGGCCATGTCACCTTGTATTCTTTGGATCGATGAAATTGATAAGGGCTTTGGAGGTGATGCTAGAAGTGATGGAGGGACAAGTCAAAGGGTTTTGGCAAGTTTACTAACTTGGATGGCTGAAAAAGAATCAGCTGTATTTGTAATTGCAACCGCTAATGCTATAGATAAGCTACCTCCCGAATTATTAAGGAAAGGTAGGTTTGATGAAATATTTTTTCTTGACTTGCCAAATTCAGAAGAAAGGATAAGCATTCTGGATTTGCACTTAAAAAAAAGAAGACCAAATTATAATTTCCCTCTCTCTACCATTATTGACAGGACAGATGGATTTTCAGGAGCAGAACTTGAACAAACAGTTATAGAGGGGATGCACATTTCATTCTCTGAAAATAGAGAGCTTATGGAAAAAGATTTAATCAAGGCAGTTTCTGAATTAGTTCCTTTATCCAGGACAGCTAAGGAACAAATTGATTTACTAAAAGAATGGTCATCTACAGGAAGAGCTCGTTCTGCGTCTTAAAAAAAATTATGATTTATTTAAAATGTTAAATAAGTTAGGAATCATTAATTAAGTTAATTTTTCACCAAAAATTCCTAATAATCAATTTAAATTAACTATCTTAATTAAGGTATAAAAAAAAAAAGAGTGTTAGATCAAAAATTAATAAGAGAAAATCCAGCAACTGTTGAAGAAAATTTATCCTTAAGAGGAAAAGTTTTTAATATTTCTTATGTAAATAAACTAACCATTGAAAAAAAAGAAATTGACATAGAAATATCGAATCTTCAATTTGAGAGTAAAAAATTAAGTAAATTAATTGGTCAAGAAATTAGCAATTCTAAAAATATTAATTCTCCAGAACTAAATAATTTAAAGAAAAAGGGAAACGAATATAAAATAAAAATTTCTGAATTTGAAGAAAAACAAAGAATTTTAGATAAAAAAATAAATAATGAGATTTCTAATTTGCCAAATTTCCCAAGCAAAGATGCACCAATTGGTAAAGATGAAAGTGATAATGTTCAAGTAAAAACTTGGGGAGATCCTCTAGAAAAAGAGAACCTTAAATCTCACTGGGAAATAGGTGAAAGTCTTAATCTATTTGACTCTATAAAATCAACTAAAATATCAAAAAGTCGTTTTATTACTCTTATTGGTAATGGTGCCAGATTAGAGAGGGCATTAATAAATTTCATGCTCGATATGCATACAAAAAATGGTTATTTAGAGTTAATGCCTCCAGCTTTAGTAAATTCAGAAAGTCTTAATGGATCAGGGCAATTACCTAAATTTTCAAATGAAAGTTTTAAGTGTTCTAATGATGATCTATGGCTTTCTCCTACAGCTGAAGTTCCTCTAACTGCTTTCCATAGAAATGAGATTATTGATCCTCAACAATTGCCTATTAAATATGTTGCATATAGCCCATGTTTTAGAAGAGAAGCTGGTAGCTATGGAAAGGATACCAAAGGTTTAATAAGACTTCATCAATTTAATAAGGTTGAGCTCTATTGGTTTTGTGAGCCAAGTAAATCTTTAGAAGCCCATCAAATGATTACTTCTGATGCAGAAAGCATTTTAAAAAAGCTTAACTTACCTTACAGATTAATAGACATTTGTACTGGAGACTTAGGCTTTTCTTCCAGTAGAACTTTTGACCTTGAAGTCTGGTTGCCAAGTAGTAAATGTTATAGAGAAATTTCAAGTTGCAGCAATTGTTTAGACTTCCAAGCACGAAGATCATCAATAAGAACAAAAATTGATAAAAAGAATGCATATTTACACACCCTAAATGGCAGTGGTCTTGCTATAGGAAGGACGATGGCCGCAATCCTTGAGAATGGCCAACAACAAGATGGGAGCGTTAAAATTCCAGATGCTCTAGTTCCATATTTTGGATCAAATTCCTTAAAACTTGATTAATATAAAAAAATGAATGTTTTAACCTCAATAACTGTTTTAGGATTTCTTATTTTTTTCCATGAGATGGGGCATTTTCTCGCAGCAATTCTACAAGGTATCTATGTAGATGGATTTTCAATTGGTTTTGGACCTTCAATAATTCAAAAAAAATACAAAGATATCACTTATTCATTTAGAGCTTTTCCTTTAGGGGGCTTTGTTTCCTTCCCTGATGAAGAAGTAAATAATATTGACCCCAAAGATCCAAATCTATTAAAAAACAGGCCAATATTTCAAAGAGCTATTGTAATTTCTGCTGGAGTTTTCGCTAACTTAATTCTTGCTTACACAATTCTAATTATAAATGTAACTACTATCGGGATTCCTTTTGATCCCGAACCGGGTATTTTAGTTTTAGCGACCCAACCTGGGAAGCCTGCAGCTCTTGCTGGCCTAGAACCAGGAGATAAAATCTTAAAAATTGAATCCAATACTTTAGGAATTGGCGATCAAGCTGTTTCAACATTAGTTAAAAAGATTCAAAACTCATCGGAAAAATCAATTTCAATAGATATAGAGAGTGAAGGAGTTTTTAAACAAATAACTTTGAAACCCAAAAATATTGATGGTAAAGGTACCATTGGTGCTCAATTACAACCGAACATAAGAAAAGAAACTAAAAAAACAAAAAACATTTATCAAACTTTTAAATATACTAATAATGAGTTTTCATCACTTTTAATAAAAACAATTCAAGGTTATAAAGGATTAATAACAAATTTCTCCTCAACAGCACAACAATTAAGTGGGCCAGTCAAAATTGTTGAAATTGGAGCCCAACTTTCAGAACAAGGTGGTACAGGAATATTATTATTTGCCGCTTTAATTTCTATAAATTTAGCAGTTCTTAATTCATTACCATTACCGCTATTAGATGGAGGTCAACTTTTATTTACTTTAATAGAAGGATTTAGGGGGGAACCTGTTCCTTTAAAGGTTCAAATTGCTGTTACTCAATCAAGTTTTTTTCTTTTAGTTGGATTGAGTGTCCTTCTCATAATTAGAGACACAAGTCAATTATTAATTGTTCAAAGATTATTAAACCAATAACTTAATTTCGAAATCTGCTAGTCAAGCTGATAGAATAATTACAGTTAATTAAATTTTTAAATGGCGAAAAAGTCCATGATTGCGAGAGAGGTTAAACGCAAAAAACTTGTGAAAAAATATGCTGCAAAAAGAAAATCACTATTAGAGGAATTTAACGCTGCTAAAGACCCTATGGAAAGATTAGAAATACATAGAAAAATTCAGGGTCTTCCAAGAAACTCAGCACCTAACAGAGTGAGGAATAGATGTTGGGCTACAGGTAAACCAAGAGGGGTCTATAGAGATTTTGGTCTCTGTAGAAATCAACTAAGGCAAAGAGCGCATAATGGCGAACTACCAGGGGTAGTAAAATCCAGTTGGTAATAAAATCTTTATTAAATCCTTATTTTTTAAATAAATACATTACTTATGAAAAATAGAATTTTTTGCTTTTTTAAAAAAATTTATAGCTTATTTAAATAATTTACTCAATATGTCCCTATAAAATGTAAGAATAAATTATGTATAGAATTATAATTTAAAAAGTGGAAGGACAAAATAAGTCGATCACGTTTGACGGACGAGAGATACGACTAACTACAGGACTATATGCTCCTCAAGCAAGTGGATCAGTAATGATTGAGTGTGGTGACACCTCTTTATTAGTTACAGCGACAAAAACTATCAAAAAGGAAGCTGCTGACTTTCTACCTCTAATATGTGATTACGAGGAAAAACTATATGCTGCAGGAAGGATTCCAGGCGGTTTCATGCGGAGGGAAGGTCGCCCCCCTGAAAGAGCAACTTTAATTTCAAGATTGATAGATAGACCGATGAGGCCTCTTTTCCCCTCTTGGATGAGAGATGAAATTCAAATAGTTGCATCCTGCCTTTCTCTTGATGAGAGGGTACCCGCAGATGTACTTGCTGTCACAGGAGCATCA
>JAOOML010000019.1 GCA_028409275.1 Prochlorococcus sp. AH-716-I09
GTAAATCTACTTTAATAAATAAACTGATTGGAGAAAAAATAACAATTACTTCTCCAAAAGCGCAAACTACTAGAAATAAATTAAAAGGAATACTTACTACAGATAATGGGCAAATAATTTTTGTCGATACACCAGGTGTTCATAAACCTCATCATCGCCTTGGAGAGATACTAGTAAAAAACGCAAAATCTGCAGTTAATGGAGTTGATATGGTAATTTTTGTTATCGATTCAAGTGAAGAACCTGGTAGAGGTGATGAATATATATTGAACTTTTTAATCGCAAATAAATCCGATTTTATTGTCGCATTAAATAAGTGGGATTTGGTTAATAAAGAATTGAGGAATTTACGACTAGATCAATATAAAAGATTTTTTGGAACTAATTGTAAGTGCTTCTCAAGGAGAAGGATGCTCTGAACTAGTCGATATGGCACTTAATTTTCTTCCAGAGGGACCAAAACTTTATGACGAAGAGACAATATGTGACCAACCATTAGATAATTTATTATCTGATTTAGTGAGAGAGCAGGTATTAATAAATACAAGAGAAGAAGTACCTCATAGTGTTGCAGTAAAGATAGAAAAGATAGAGGAAATGAAAAGAAAGAATGGCAAAAGTTTAACAGCTATTTTGGCTACTATTATTGTTGAAAGATCAACTCAAAAAGGCATTCTTATTGGAAAGAAAGGTTCAATGTTAAAAATTATTGGTCAGTCGGCAAGATCAAATATGTCAAAATTGATTGATGGTAAAGTTCACTTGGAGCTGTTTGTAAAAGTTGTTCCAAATTGGAGAAAAAAAGAATCAAGGTTAATTGAGTTTGGTTATGAGGAAGACTTTAGATGAGTAGTTTTAATTTTGATGTAATTACATTGTTCCCTAAAGCTTTTGAACTAATAAATAATTTAGGTGTTATAACAAGAGCTCTAGATAAGAATTTGATCGATGTAAATTTACATGATTTAAGAGAATACGGAGAAGGTTCTTACAGACAAGTAGATGATAAGCCTTATGGAGGAGGTGCAGGTATGGTATTAAAACCTGAACCTATTTATAAGGCCTATGAATCAATTAGAAAATCACCTAAAAGTAAAACTTTGTTGATGACCCCACAGGGTAAAGTCTTAAAGCAAAAGGATCTTGCGAGATGGTCTACTTTGAATCAAATAATAATTATTTGTGGTCAATATGAAGGTTTTGATGAAAGGATTAGATGTTTAGCTGATGAAGAGATATCGATAGGCGATTACGTTCTTTCTGGAGGTGAAATACCTGCTATATCAATAATTAACGGTTTGACTAGATTATTACCAGGAACTCTTGGTGATCCAGACTCCTTAGTGGATGAGAGTCATAATTCTTCTTTATTAGAATATCCTCAATACACAAGGCCATTAATTTTTAAAGATATGAAAGTGCCAGATATTTTAGTTAGCGGTAACCATGAAGAGATTAAATCATGGAGGAGGCAAAAAAGTCTAGAAAGAACATTAGATAGAAGAATTGACTTAATTTCAAATGAAAACTATAAAAAATCACCACAAAGTAAGAGAATAATAAAGGAATCTAATCAATTTATGAAATTTAGAATAGGTAATGGATACGATATTCACAGACTAGTAGAAGATAGAGATCTAATTATTGGAGGTGTAAAATTGTATCATCCCGATAATTTAGGATTGGATGGTCATAGTGATGCTGATGTTTTAAGTCACTCAATAATGGATGCATTGTTGGGAGCACTTTCGCTTGGCGATATAGGAAAATATTTTCCACCATCTGATCAAAAATGGAAAAATGCTGATAGTTTGTTTTTGTTATCAAAAGTAATTGACTTAATAAGACATGACGGTTGGGAAATAAATAATATTGATAGCGTTCTTGTCGCTGAAAGGCCAAAAATAATGCCGCATATAAAACAAATGAAAAAAAATATTTCTGAGATCTTAAATATTGATGAAAATTTAATTGGAATTAAAGCAACTACAAATGAAAGATTGGGCCCAGAAGGAAGAGAAGAGGGTATAAGTTGTCATTCTGTAGTGTTACTTGAGAAAAATGAAATTTAATTTAAAAAGAAAATTCCAACAATTTTGTTTAATATTAATTTGCTTATTAGTTTTAATTTTTCAATCTGATATTCCCAATTTAAAAGCTTTTCCTATGGATAATTATCAAGATGAAATGGTTATAGAAGAACTAAGACTAAAAGTCCCTGCCGATGCAAAAGCAGCATGGTTAAATGCTGAAAAAGAAATTTGGGATCCATGGTTATCTTCTAAAGATGGTTTCTTGGGGAGGCAATTATTTTGGGATAAAGAAAAAGAAGAGGCTTTAATATTGGTAAATTGGAAAAGTAAGAAATTATGGAAAAGTATTCCAATGTCAGAAGTTAATATAGTCCAAGGACAATTTGAGGATAATGTTAAAACTGCTCTAAATGTAAATAAAAATCCTCTTGAATTAATTTATGAGGCAGAATTAGACAAACAAGGATGAATTTAGATATCAGGTTTGATTTCCAAAGAAGAGAGAGGCTTGGACTCATTGAAGCAATTTGGGGACAAGACAAGAGTATCGATCAATTAAAGAGGGTAACTGAAAATGTGTTAGGCAAAAATGAGGTTGTTTTCATTACAAGGATTAATAGTGAAAAAGCTAATAATCTTTTAAATTTGTATGATGATGCACGATTCTATGAAGAAGCAAAATGTCTAATAATTGGTGAAAATTTGAATAAACTAAATACAAATAAAAAAGTTGCAATAATTTCTGGGGGTTCAAGTGATTTGGCGGTAACACTTGAAGCACAATTAGCGCTTGAAATTTATGGGGTGAATTGTCAATCTTTTATAGATGTTGGAGTAGCAGGGCTTCATCGATTAATGAGTCAGTTAGAAGAAATTAATAAATATGATGTATTAATAGTTTGCGCGGGAATGGAAGGAGCTTTGGCAACAGTTTTGGGCGGATTGTTGGCGCAACCGATAATCGCTGTACCTGTTTCAGTGGGCTACGGTGTTAGCAAGAATGGAGAAACCGCCTTAAATAGCATGTTGTCAAGTTGCTCCCCAGGTATTGCAGTTATGAATATAGATAATGGTTATGGAGCAGCAATGGCGGCTCTAAGAATTGTTAAAAGCATTTCCTAAATACTTACTTTTTTTCTATTTCTAATAGGTTTTCTATCCATAAATTCAATTGTTTTGAAAGCATTCCTTCTTCTCTCATTTTGATTGCCTTAACCACGACTTCTGTGTTTACCCACTCTGGGAATCTTTTCGGCATTTATTTTTTATTCAGTATCTATAATTTGGTACAAATTTTTATAAAAACAAGACCTAAGTAACAAATTTAATCTTTTATGTTTGATTTTGTACTTAATCTAGAGAGCTCAGAAGAGGCATGTTCACTTTCTACATTTTTTAATCTTTCAATTAACTCAGAGAGATCTTTATGGGCTAACTCTCCATTTTGCTCCCATTTTAGAGTCCTTGAGTTAAGGTTAATTTTTTTCATCGTTATTGTTAAGTATTAAGAATATAAGACGAAAACAGGAAAAAATTGGCTATTGTTTCAAGCTTAAACTTAAAAGATTATGAAGATTTTTAATTTATAAAAATTTATCTTTTAACCACCACCAACAATTGAAACTATTTCTAAATTATCCCCATCTTTAAGTTTCACTTTTTCCCATTTTATTGAATTAATAATTAAATCATTTAACTCGACGACTATTGTGTTGGGTTTATATCCCATTAAATTAAGTGCTTTAGATAGTAGAGCATTTTCTTGGTCAAGTTCTATCTTTTTTTCTTCTCCATTTACCTTAATTTTCATGTGACAACTCTTTTAAAATTATAATAGCGTCTTCTTTAGGATCTTCAGAATTCATTAATTGCGAAACTAAGGCAACTTTTTGAAACCCATTTTTTTTTAAATGTGAAATATTATTTGAATTAATTCCTCCGATTGCAAACCAAGGAATATTTAAATCTTTTGTTAATGTCTTGATCTTTTCAATACCTATAGGTTTTTTATTCTTTTTTGTGTTAGTTTCAAATACTGGTCCTATTCCAATGTAGTCACAACCATCTTTAAGAGCCTTAGAAATATCAATTTCATTATTTGCGCTTATACCAATAATTTTTGAATACCCTAATAATTTTCTTGCGGTTTTTAAGTCTAAATCATCTTGACCAAGATGAATTCCATCAGCATTTGACGCTAAAGCTATATCAACCCTATCGTTAATGATTAACAATGAATTATATCTTTTACATAGATTTTTAATTTGAATTGCTTCTTGAAGATGATCTTTATCAGTTCCCTTTTTAAATCTATGTTGAATTATTCTTACACCCGCTATTAAAATCTCTTCTATAGTTCTTAATAAGTTTTCCTTTTGATCAGTGATGACATATAAGTTATTTTCTTTTAATATTTCCTCCGACTTCGTACGCTTGCTTAAATTTAATAAGTCTACCTCTAGAGTATAAATTTCATATCTAATTTCCGAAGAGATTTTTGAAAGTTCATGATTGTGTAGCCTTGAGAATTCTTCTATGACTCTTAATGCTTCTTGAACTCTGCCTGAATTAGAACTTATAATTTGCTCAGAGGTTTTTCTGTTGATTTGCTCTTTATGAGTCAATCCTTTGCATTTGTCCTCAGTATGATTTCTAGATTGTTTATAAACTTCTAAATGATTTTTTCCTAAAATTTGTCTAAAATTTTTAATCCTTTCAACATATTTTTCTTGACCTAGGCCAAATCTAGCCCAATCCTCTAGTACTCTTAATCCTTCTCTAGCTCTGTCTAGATTAGCGTCAATAATTTGATAAATTTTAAAATCTTCCGCTTTTGTAGTATTGGAATTAAGCATTTGTAATTTATTCTATGTGGGTTTTAAAAATCCTTAGGGCATTATCTCTATCTTTTTTAATTTGATTAGAAAGGTGATCTATATTCTTGAACTGGATTTGAGATCTAAGCTTTTCAACTGGTTCTACAGATAGATTTAAACCATATAGATCGATATCTTTATTAATTAAATGAACTTCAACAGCAGATGGCAATAAAGGATTTATTGTTGGTTGAGAACCAAGATTCATAACAGATTCAATTTTTTGGTTGGAATTTTCTATAGTTGTCCAAGCTGCGTAGACTCCTTCTCCAGGTAAAAATTTCCTGCCGTCTATTTCAAGATTTGCGGTAGGCCATCCTATACTTTTCCCAATCCCTTTACCTTTAACAACCTTTCCATTAAAACTATAAGGCCTTTTAAGCATTTTGAAAGCATTTTTCAGGTCACTTTTCTGTAATAAATCTCTTATTCTGCTGCTGCTGATTCTACCTTCTTTGTCTTCTAAAATTGGGGTAATTTTTAGTTTTATGTCCCTATCTTTAATTGTATTTTTTATAGTATTTATGTCTCCACTTCTTCTGAAACCAAATTTAAAATTAGCACCTACAAAAATGTTTTTTGCTTGTAATTGATTTATCAAAATATCTCTTACAAATATTTCTGCACTTAATTTGGATAGTTCCTTATTAAAAGGAATAAGAACTAATTGTTTAATCCCGAGATTTTCAAGAATAGGTAGTTTTTCATAAGGAAGATCAAGTCTAAGACGCGTCTCTTTGTATAAAACTTCTCTGGGATGAGGCCAGAAGCTCGCAATTGTTGGGGTATATTGATTTTCTTCAACTACACTTTTTATTAATTTTCTGTGGCCAGCATGTAGGCCATCAAAACTTCCAATAGCTATTGAAGTAGGATTCTTAACTTCAGATGGCGATATTAAAGAGATCAAAAGATTACGTGCAATTTTATGATTTTGATGGCAAATTTGAATAGATTATAGTTTATTCAATCAAATGAATGTCTGACAAAATTGATTTTCAGTCCCTTTCATTTGGAATGCGGCGCATTGGATGGATACGCTTTTGGGTTCAATCCATTTTAGGTGTTGTTGTTGCAGCTGTTTTGCTTTTTTCAAATGTTGTAAATAAAAACGAAGGGCAGCTTGGCTTGGCTCCTGGCCTATCACTTACAACAATATCTTTGATTTTACTACTTTTTAGTCTTTGGCAAGGTTGGTTAATCGTTAGAACAGGAAGAGCAATCGCAAGCAACGCAAGACCCTCAAGAGGACAAACCAGTAAATTAATAAAAAGAGGTCTAATAGTTGATCTATTAGGAATTTTGTTTGGATTAATTGGATATCAAGCTCTTATGGGCGCACTATTTATACAAGCATCCTCTCAGACGACTGGACAATTGATAACAGCTACATCTGATATCCCAATTACTGGACTCGAAATATTATCAGTTCTAAGTAACACACAAGTTATTGCTGCGCATTTTTTTGGCCTTTGCTTTTCTCTATGGCTTTTAAGAAGGATTTACAAATGAATTGTTAATTTTAGGTAAGTCTTCTAAATTACCCCTCCAAAATAAATCTGGTTCTACAGGTGTAAGCGATATTTTATTATCTTGTATTTGAGATACATCACTTGGCCAATTCTTAGGACCATAACCTTTTGATTTAAGATCTAAAACTACCTCACCTGCTAACCAATAATAATCATCACCCCTAGGGTCTTCTCTTTTGGAAAATTGATTTTTATATTTTCTGACTGATAATCTTGTCCAAGATAATTCTTTTATTTTGCTTTTCTCGCAGGGGGGGATATTCAAATTTAATAGAAGTGATGCTGGCCAACTATCCTTAATGGCTTGTTCTGCAATATTCATAGCAATTTCTCCAGCAAATTCAAAATTCTTCCATTTAAAACTAGCTACACTTATTGCCATTGACGGAACATTTTCTAAAGTGCCTTCCATGGCTGCGGCGACTGTTCCAGAACAAAAAATATCTGTTCCTAAATTGGGACCGTGATTTATTCCAGATAGAACTAGATCAGGTTTATTATCCAAGAGTTCAGATAGTGCTAATTTGACGCAATCAGCAGGCGTGCCCGAACATCCCCAAGCTTCAATTCCTTCCTCAAATAATTCGTCCGCTTTTTCCACTCTTAATGGAGATTGTAAAGTAAGACCATGACCAGTAGCTGATCTTTCTTGGTCAGGACATACTACCTTTACCTTGTGTCCTCTTTTTTGTGCTGATTTTGCTAAAGCTCTTATCCCCGCTGCAAAAACACCATCATCATTGCTAATTAATATGTTTAACGGTTTCATTAATCAATAAATTTTATTTATGGACGATATTTAAGTAAGATAAAGCAATACTTATTTTTACTATATCAGTGAGTCAGATTGAATCATTAAGTCAAATTGAGGAAAAACTAAATAATCTTTCTCAAACAGCAAAAAATAATATAGATAATGCTAATACTCATGAAGAACTGGATCAATTAAGAGTTTCCTTGTTAGGAAAAAAAGGTGATTTATCAATTATCTTGAAAACAATGGGTCAATTATCTGCTACTGATAGACCAATTGTTGGCCAGAAGGCGAATTTAATAAAGATAAATTTGCAAGAATTAATAACTGAAAGAAAAAATCAACTAAATAGTGAAGCCTTAGACAAAAAGATTAAAACAGAAAAAATTGATGTAACTATCCCTTCAATTGGAACACCCCCCGGAAATAAACATCCTTTAATTTCAACTCAAGATGAAATAATAGATATTTTTTGTGGTTTAGGATACTCAGTTGAAAGTGGCCCTGAAATAGAAACTGATTTTTATAATTTTGAGTCTCTTAACATACCCAAAAATCATCCCGCAAGAGATATGCAGGATACTTTCTATTTAGATGAAAATCGACTTTTAAGGACTCATACTTCTCCTGTTCAGATAAGATACTTAGAGGAAAATCCACCTCCAGTAAGAATTATTGCCCCGGGGAGAGTGTATAGGAGGGATGCTGTAGATGCAACCCATTCCCCTGTATTTAATCAGGTTGAGGTTTTAAGTATCGATCAAGATATTAATTTTAGTCACTTAAGAGGAACAGTTCTTACATTTTTAAAGACTTTTTTTGGAGATATTCCTGTAAGATTTAGAGCTAGTTATTTCCCATTTACTGAACCTTCGGCAGAAGTAGATGTTCAATGGAAAGGCAAATGGTTAGAGGTAATGGGATGTGGAATGGTAGATCCCAAGGTCTTAGAAAAATTAGGAATAGATTCTGAGAAATGGACCGGATTCGCAGCTGGATTAGGAGTTGAAAGATTTTGTATGGTAAGACATCAAATTGACGACATCAGAAAATTTTATACAAATGATCTTAGATTCTTAGAACAGTTCTAATAAAATTGAAATTTTAAATTAGGATTGTCCAGCAATTTAGTTTAAGATAGTCATAGTTTTAGTTTTTTGTTTGGTACGTAAAGCAGGGCTAATAGTTAATGATGGGAAAGAACTTGCTGTTCAAACTGCAAGTTCTGTTCAGAGAAAATTGGAAAAATCCAATTATGAAGTTGTAAGGGTTAGTAGCTCTGGAGGAATGGTTGGATTCGCCAACCCTGATCAACATGTTCGTCCTTTGGGATATACGAACTGTGTCCCCGAGGGGTTCGACTCGTCAATGGAATTTGCAATTGTTCTTGGCGGAGATGGAACTGTGCTTTCTGCAGCAAGGCAAACAGCACCTGCTAAAATTCCAATCCTTACAATAAATACTGGTCATTTAGGTTTTCTTGCGGAAGCCTATTTGTCAAATCTTGATGAAGCAATAGATAAAATCATTGCTGGAGATTGGGGTATTGAAGAAAGAACTTGCTTTATAATTAGTGTAATGAGGAATGATCAGAGGAGATGGGAATCTCTCTGCCTTAATGAGATGGCTCTTCATAGAGAACCTCTTACGAGTATGTGTCATTTTGAGATTTCTATAGGGCGACATGCTCCTGTGGATATCTCAGCTGATGGAGTAATTTTATCAACTCCAACGGGATCCACTGCCTATTCTCTAAGTGCTGGAGGGCCTGTTATTACACCTGATTGCCCAGTCGTGCAATTAACTCCAATTGCTCCACATTCATTGGCATCTAGGGCATTGGTTTTCAATGATTCAGAGCCAGTAACTGTTTTCCCCGCAACTCCTGAAAGGTTGGTGATGGTTGTTGACGGAAATGCTGGTTGTTATGTTTGGCCTGAAGACAGAGTTTTAATCAGAAAAAGTAAAAACTCAGTAAAGTTTATTAGACTTGAAGATCATGAATTTTTCCAGGTTTTAAGAAATAAACTAGGCTGGGGTTTACCCCATGTTGCTAAACCTAACAAATAACAATTATTTAAAAAATTTTTTTCCTTTTAATAGGAAAACAGGATTATTTGGTTCTAATCTCATTCCCTCAGCGATGCTTAAGCTTTTATAGGTCTGAATTAAATTTAAATTTGTTTTGAAATTTTTATCTTCTAATTCTCCTTTCAATTCTTTAATAGTTTGAATGTCAATTATTGGGATAACTATAATATCTCCAATACTCATGCCCTGAGCAAGTTTGTTAATAATTTGAAGTTTAGTCCTTATTTCACATCCTCCAATTACTAATCTATTAGGTTTTTCAAAAGATCTCAAATTTCTCGTATTCAAGGTATTCATTATGTCTTCTTCAAAAATAAATTTTGGTTTAACGCTAAGCCTTTTTGAGTTTTCCCGTATTAATGCTTTTGAACCAATCCTTTTATCGATACAAAACAAATCTAAATTAGGTCTTAACCTTAATGCCTCTAGACCAATTGACCCACAACCTGCTCCTATATCCCAGATGACACCATTATTAGGGAGCTCTAAATCAGCTAAGATTTGAACGCGAACCTCCCTTTTAGTTAGTAAATTTGGTCTATCATCGAAAGTTTTAAAAATATGGTCACTGATTCCGAAAAGAGGGAGATTAATGTTTGAGTAATTTTGCTTTGTTTTTGTAAGGACAACAATGTTCAAACTTGATATATCAGAGGGCAAGGACTCTTTAAGATTTATTTTTCTTATATTTTCATTGTCGAAGCCTATTTCTTCACAGAGCCAAAAATCATAGAGGTCAATCATTTTTAATTCCGATAAGTTTTTTTTGATTATTTCTAAACTTTTGTTATTTGAATCTGTAATAATAGCCAAACTTGAAGGCTTTGCTTTAAGAGCCTCAACTAACTTAGTCGAATCTCTTCCGTGAATACTTACATTGACCGTATCTTGCCATGGGATCTTTAACTTACTAAATGCTAATTGAATGGAAGTATTTGAAGGGTAGAAACTTAATTCATCTTTTGAAAAATTTTCTAGCATTATTCGCCCAATTCCAAACCAAAGTGGATCTCCTCTAGAAATTAAAATAACATCAGTTTTTTGTGATTTAAGCCACTTAACAAGTTCGTTATTACTGTTGCTCGAAAAAAAAGATTTCTTATTTTCTAAATCATTTTCGCTCCATGATTTAATTTCTTCAAAATATGAATTAGGAACGGCGATGTTACTTGTCTTTATGAATAGATCTTGTAATTTGGCAGGTAAGTCTACAAATATATATGAATTAATACCTACTACATGAATTTTTCTATTAACTTTGGTCATCAATATTTAATGAAAAGGAACTAAAATGTTTGAATGTTTTATTAAATTATCCTATTATTATTCGAGTTGTCATTTCGAATAAATTGTCTGAAAGGAGAAAGCGATTACATGATTTATTGTTAACTCTAGTTAATAAAGATAGTGAATTTGAATTTATTGAAGATGATTCTAGCGATTTAACATCCAGCTATTCTGAAAAAGACACAATCAATTTATCTCGAGTTATAGAAAAAAATCGTAAAATAATCAAAAGGTATCAAGCTATCGTAAGAACAGCTGTAACTTTAGATGCGCTTATGGATTCTGAAAATGAAGAAATTTACAAAATCAAATAAAAATATTTTGTTAAAAGGAATATTACCTTTATTTTTACTACTATCCTTTATTTTTAATCCATTAAAAGTATTTGCAGAAGTCTCACAAACAGAAATAAATGGGGAATTAATAAATGCTAGTAGCGAATTTTTAAGGGACTTGGACTTTGAAACTTGGCAATTAGTAGCTTATAAATCACCTCTTTTTGAAGACAAATTGATCTTGAGAGTAATAGGATACCCAGGAAATCTTAGGATTGATCATCCCACTGACTTGAGGGTTGAATCTGGAAGAAAAAAGTGGCTTTTAGATGATAAAACATTACTTAATGTGGAATTAGCAAATGATGGTAGACAAGCTGCTGCAGAATTTGATCTTGACGAATTGATTAAAAATTTAGATAAAAATAGACCATTAAGACTATCTTTGTCTGGAGTTTTTTCTGAGTTGCCTGTTCCTCCCTTCGTAGTTAAAGAGTGGAGATCAATAAACTGAATTTGATTTTTGGAGATGTCTGAGAAAAATGTAAGCCATACAAAATGGATGAAAAGGGCCATTTTTTTGGCTTCTTTAGGCAAAAATGCAACGAGCCCTAACCCTATGGTAGGTGCAGTGATACTTGATAAAAATGGAAACCTTATTTCAGAAGGATTTCATTACAAGGCTGGTATGCCTCATGCTGAGGCAATGGCTTTTAATAATTTAAAAAAAGATGCTAAAGAAGGATCAATGTATGTAAATCTTGAACCGTGCTGCCACCATGGTAAAACGCCTCCATGTGTAGATAAGGTGATATCCTCGGGGATAAAAAAAGTATACATATCTATTAAAGACCCTGATAAAAGAGTCTCTGGTAAAGGTATTAAGCTGCTAAAAGAAGCTGGAATAGAAGTTCACTTGGGATTATGTAAAAAAGAATCCTTAGATTTAAATAAGGCTTTCATTTATAGGAATACTACTAAAAAGGCATTTGGGGTTCTTAAATGGGCAATGAGTATTGATGGAAGAATAGCTTTAAAAAATGGAAAAAGTAAATGGATTACTAACGAAAAATCAAGGTCATTAGTTCACACTATTAGAGCAGAATTTGATGCAATAATCATAGGTGGAAACACATTAAGGAAAGATAATCCACTTTTAACTACTAGGGGTTTAAAAGATCCTGAGCCTCTGAGAGTTATTTTCACAAAAAGTTTAGATCTACCTTCAAAATCTAATCTTTGGGATTGTAATAAGGCAAAAACTTTAGTTATTTATGATTCTTCTACAGCAAATGAAAATTACCTAACAAGGATTCCGAAATGTGTGGAGGTTGAGAAGGTATCATCAGATAATCCAGATCTAATTTCAAAAATCCTTGCTAAAAAAGGGTGTAATAAAGTTCTTTGGGAATGTGGCCCTAGATTGGCTACCGCCGCTATTCAAACTAATTGTATTCAGGAAATTATTACTTTTATTGCTCCAAAAATTTTAGGTGGAGAAAATAGTATGAATCCTTTTGGTGATTTTGAATTTAAAGAAATGCACGAAATTATTAAATTAAGTAATTCTCAGGTTAGTTTGATTGGCAATGATATATGCGTTAAGAGTTCATTTGAAAATTAATTTTTAAAATAATTTATATGGGTCAAAGTACCGTACGGTTCTTACCCAAAAAAAGTTATACAGATACGGAAACTCTTCGATTAGTTTATAATAAGTTCAAAATTGATAACAATCATGCCAATAAGACAAGATGATAATCAACCTAATAAAAGATTTGGAATTGTAAATATCATTTTGATAGGAGTTGGTGCATTACTTCTATTCAGTAGCCTTTTCCCTAATCAAAATATGCAAATCCCTAGGGTACCTTACTCATTATTTATAGATCAAGTTAATGATGGGGAAGTTAAGCGTGCATATATCACTCAAGAACAAATTAGATACGAGTTAAATGGAGCTGAAGAAGGTGCTCCATCAGTTTTAGCAACCACCCCAATTTTTGATATGGACCTCCCACAAAGGTTAGAAAGTAAAGGGGTTGAATTCGCGGCTGCTCCTCCCAAGAAACCTAATTTCTTTTCAACTATTTTGAGCTGGGTTGTTCCCCCTTTAATTTTTATCCTTGTTTTACAATTTTTTGCTAGAAGAAGTATGGGAGGTGGAGGTGCACAAGGAGCTCTTAGTTTTACCAAAAGTAAAGCTAAAGTTTATGTCCCTGATGATGAATCAAAGGTTACATTTGCGGATGTCGCAGGAGTCGATGAAGCTAAGGACGAATTAACAGAAATAGTTGATTTTTTAAAAAAACCAGAAAGATATACTGATATAGGAGCTCGAATACCTAAAGGGGTACTTCTTGTTGGACCTCCAGGAACAGGTAAAACTCTTCTTTCAAAAGCTGTTGCTGGTGAAGCCGAAGTTCCTTTCTTCATTATTTCAGGTTCTGAATTTGTTGAGCTTTTTGTGGGTGCAGGTGCAGCAAGAGTTAGAGATTTATTTGAACAAGCTAAGAAAAAGGCTCCTTGTATTATTTTTATTGATGAACTAGATGCTATTGGTAAAAGTCGTTCTGGATCGATGGGGGTAGTTGGAGGTAATGATGAGAGAGAACAAACTTTAAATCAGCTCCTTACAGAAATGGATGGATTTGCTTCAGCTGATAAGCCAGTTATAGTGCTTGCTGCCACTAACCAGCCGGAAGTGCTAGATGCGGCACTCTTAAGGCCCGGAAGATTTGACAGACAAGTTTTAGTAGATAGGCCAGATTTATCAGGCAGAAAAACTATTTTAGAAATTTACACAAAAAAAGTTAAACTTGCAGATTCAATTGACTTAGATTCTATTGCACAAGCTACTAGTGGATTCGCTGGAGCTGATTTAGCTAATATGGTAAATGAGGCTGCTTTACTTGCTGCCAGAGCAAAAAGAAAAAGTGTTGAACAACAAGACTTAAGTGAAGCGATAGAAAGGGTTGTTGCTGGTTTGGAAAAGAAGAGTCGTGTATTACAAGATGACGAAAAGAAAGTGGTTGCTTATCACGAGGTTGGTCATGCAATTGTTGGTCATCTTATGCCTGGGGGTTCAAAAGTTGCAAAAATTTCAATTGTACCTAGAGGTATGAGTGCTCTTGGTTATACTCTACAATTGCCGACTGAAGAAAGGTTCTTGAATTCCAAAGAGGAATTAAAAGGACAAATAGCTACCCTTCTTGGAGGAAGATCTGCAGAAGAGGTCGTCTTTGGGAAGATTACTACAGGAGCCTCAAATGATTTACAAAGAGCAACTGATATAGCCGAACAAATGGTTGGCACATTCGGAATGAGTGATATTCTTGGCCCTCTTGCTTACGACAAACAAGGAGGTGGCCAGTTTTTAGGAAATGGAAATAATCCTAGAAGATCTGTAAGTGATGCGACTGCTCAAGCTATAGACAAAGAAGTGAGAGATTTAGTAGATGATGCACATGAAACTGCACTAAACATTTTGAGGAATAATTTGCCTCTGCTAGAATCTATTTCACAAAAAATACTCCAGGAAGAAGTAATTGAAGGAGATCAACTCAAAACTCTCTTGGCAGAAAGTAAAATGCCTGCGTAGTAGAATTGAAGTTTTAAAATAAAGTTAGATGCTAAACCCAATCAAGCTTGCAAATAAAAATTTTTTATCAAGCCTGGATACATCAAGTGAAGAGTTTCTACATATCTTAGAGATCGCTAAAAATTTTAAAAATAAAAAATTAAATATTGAATTCAAAGATAAAGTTTTAGGACTAATTTTTGATAAGTCCTCTACTCGTACAAGGGTTAGTTTTCAGGTGGCAATGTCAAGACTAAGTGGCACTACTGTTGATCTAAATCCCACTACTTCCCAAATAGGAAGGGGTGAGCCAATTAAAGATACAGCAAGAGTATTAAGTAGGTATTGCGATGTTCTTGCGATAAGAACCTTTAAACATTCTGATTTGGAAGAGTATGCAAGATGGTCTTCTAAGCCAGTTATTAATGCGCTTACAGATTTGGAGCATCCTTGCCAAGCATTGGCTGATTACATGACAATTAAAGAGGAATTTGTTGACTTTAAAGACGTGATCTTGACATTTATTGGTGATGGTAATAATGTCGCTAATTCTCTTATTTTATATGGAGCTTTATTAGGGGTTGAAGTTAGAATTGCATGTCCTAAGGGTTATGAACCTAATGATTTGGTAATCAATAGAGCAAAAGAAATATATAAGAATAAAAATTTGTTAAAAATTACTAATGATCCTTTTACTGCAGTACGGGGAGCAAATGTTTTATATACAGATGTTTGGTCATCTATGGGGGAAGAAAATCTAAAAGAAGAGAAAGATAAAGACTTTTTTGGATTTACTATTGACCAGAATTTAGTAAGAAATGCAGATAAAGATGCAATTATTCTTCACTGCCTTCCTGCCTATAGAGCTAAAGAAATAACTGATGAAGCAATCGAAAGTAAGAAAAGTAGAATCTTCGAACAAGCAGAAAATAGAATGCATGCTCAACAATCTCTTTTGTCATGCCTGCTTTCTTAAATATCTCTTGCGAATCTATTAATTTATAGGTACAAATGTATTAGAGTACATTTGTTTTTATGTCTTTGCCTGTTGATAATGATCTCACTGATGCTCAGAATGAGCTTTACCGATGGATTAAAGATTATATGAAAAATTTTCAGCATAGTCCTTCAATTAGGCAAATGATGCAAGCTATGGGATTAAAATCGCCAGCTCCAATTCAAAGTCGTTTAAAGCACCTACAAGATAAAGGGTATATTTCATGGCAAGAAGGGAAGGCTAGAACTATGCAAATAGTTGATGAAATAGTAGAAGGAGTTCCAATTATGGGTTCAGTTGCAGCAGGAGGTTTAATTGAAACTTATTCTGATGTTAATGAGAATTTAGATATTTCAGATGTTTTTGAAAAAAAGGATGTTTTTGCACTTATTGTAAATGGAGATTCAATGATAGAGGCTTGTATTGCTGATGGAGATATGGTTTTAATGGAGCCAATTAGGGATTCATATTCTCTAAAAAGTGGAGATATTGTAAGCGCATTGGTGCCAGGGATGGGCACAACTTTGAAATATTTTTTTAAAAGAGGTGAAAAAATTTATTTAGAAGCAGCTAATCCATCATATGATCCAATTATCTTGAATAAAGATGAAGTGGTTTTTCAAGGCAAGTTGCTGGCAGTCTGGAGAAAAATATAATTTTTTATAAATTAAATTCCTCTACTTTAGTAGAAATAATATAATTAAAAAAAACTAAAGAATTGTATAATCCAAATATAAATTTAAAGTTAATTTATTTATTTGTTTATTTATTTATAGAAAGTTCTCTTTCATTAAATAGTTTCGTGAAATCTGAAACAAAAAATAATTTAAAACATGATTATTTTTTCACTGAGACATTTAATCAAGAAAAACTTTTCTTTTACAAAAATTATGATTTGAAAAATATCTTAAAAAATAACCTATTGAATTCAAGTAATAAATTAGTAAATTTAATTTTAGAAAAAAAAGAAATAGATGAAAGAGTTTCTGGTATTGAAATAATCTCAGATACTCAATACCAATTAGATGGGAAATATTATGCTGAAGGCAATGTGGTAATTATTCTAGAAGATGGTGAACTTAAGGCAGATAAACTTATATATAACCAGCTTGAAAAAAATTTAATTTTAGATGGAAATATTTCATACTTTAAAGGAAATCAATACGTTGAAGCGAAG